>JAAZYN010000105.1:250-8692 GCA_014239625.1 Myxococcales bacterium
CTACGATCCCGGCGCCACCGACACCGACACCGTCGTCGACGTCCAACCCTTCCCGGAGCCGGGCGAGTTCGGCTCGCCCGACGACACCGAGGGCTTCCGTGTCGTCGCCTTCGACCCTGATGGCACCCATCGCTGGCTGGTCATCCCCAAGAACCGCAAGGGGGCGCCGAACGGCCACGCGGTCAAGCGGGAGATCGCCAAGCCCGGCCGCACCATCCCCCTGCTGTTCACCGTCGCCGGCGACCGCTTCGCCAACGAGGCGCCCGAGGGCGGCTGGCCGGACGACCTCAAGGTCGACCAGAGCCCTCATGTGCTGGAGAGTTGGGCGCAGATCTACCAGGCGGGTGCGTGATGGGACACCCCACCCCCGACCTCGACGATCCCCTCAAGGGCCCCATCGGACAGCTGCGCGATGCCTTGGTGGTCCGTCGGGAGGCGGCCCAGCCCGACACCTTCGAGGCGGCCCGTATGGGCTTCGCCTGTGTCTTCTTCGATGCGATGTGCGCCGTGCTCAGGATCTCCGAACACGAGCCCTGGTGGGCCCTGTCGTGCGCTTACCAGGACATCGCCATGGCGCACGGCCGGCGCAACCAGAGGATGAACCAGATCCTGAATGATAGCGAGAGGGTTACCTCAAAGGCCGCCCTCGTCCCCCGCGAAGGTAATGAGTCCATCAGTCACGACCCGGCAGACGGTCCCATCCACTTCCTGGTGCCCACCGATCACTGCGAGGGAGGAAACAACCGGGCCAAGGGTTGGGGTCGGGTGACCTGTCCAGACTGCTTGAGGTCGCGCCCGCTCCTCTCCCCCTGGCCCTCTCCGGGATAGACTGAGGGAAACCTGGAGCCCTCATGCGACACGAGAACGGGGCCTGGCTGACCCTGGGTCTGGTGGCCCTGGCTGCCGGCGCCGGTGCGCTCACTCGGGTCGGCAGCCCAGCTCGAGGCGGCCGACCCGAGGTGCTGTACCTGGTGGCGTGTGTGGCCAAGAAGGGCCCGCGGCGCTCGCCGGCCAAGGACCTCTACCGGTCGGACTGGTTCAAGAAGGCCCGCGCCTATGTCGAGGCCCAGGGTGGGCCCTGGATGATCTTGAGCGCCAAGTACGGGCTCGTGAGCCCAGATCAGCCCATCTCGCCCTACGAGCAGACGCTGAACACGATGACGGCCAAGCAGCGTCGGGCGTGGGCGCGGCCCGTCCTCCAGCGGCTGCTCAACATCAACCCCAAGAGGGTCGTGATCTTGGCTGGGCGCAAGTACCGGGACGACCTGGTGACGCCGCTGCGCGGCCAGGGTGTCCAGGTGGTGGTGCCGATGGAGGGGCTCGGCATCGGCCAGCAGCTCGGCTGGCTCAAGAAGCGCGGGCCCAAGCCTGGTGGCATGTTCGACGCGCTGATGCAGCACGGCAAGGGCAGCGGAAACCGCGGACCTCAGAAGCTCCGCTACCGGGTGAGCGGTCGGTTCACCATGCAGTGTCCAGAACATGTCGATGGGGACGTCCTGGTGGATTTGGACTGGGACGGTGACCCCGACAACATGCCGACGCGGGCGCAGATCTTGAATCAGGCCTTCGGGGTCAACCCAGACGCCGATCTCGACAATGATTTCGTCCTCGACATCTACAGCGACGTCGTGAGGGACGAACACTGGATCGACGAGTACATCGACCTCTCCACGCTCGCAGAGCCCCCCACCATCTACCCCATCAACAGCGAGATGCGCCCCCTCCTGGGCGGCAAGGAAGTGCTCGTGGTCGACGGCGTGGCCTACCCGAAGCGAGGCCGCTGATGAGCCGGGACACCCGCAACAGCCTCTTGCTGGCCCTGGGTGGCGTAGCTGTAGCCGTGGGGGCGGGCAAGCTCGCCCAGCGGCGGCGCGGTGGCCGAAATGTTGGCGAGGATGAGTTCTTGGAGTACCGGGTCCAGGTCGGCATCAAGTCGGACTGCCCGGATCGATTCCTGGTGGACGTCGAGGCCCATGTGCCGTGGGATGGCGACCCGGACAACATGCCGACGCGGGCGCAGATCTTGGCCGCGGCCAGTGGAAATCCTGGCGGCGAGTACGACGAGGGCGGCCTCCTTCAGGCTGCCAGGGAGGAGCTGTACCTGAGCCGCAGGATCAGCGACCTCATCCACCACGACAAGTGCGAGCCGACCGGCATCCAGCCCCAGTTCCGAGAGGAGCGCCGCCCGGTCCTCGGCGGGGGCACGGTGCTGGTGATCGACGGCCAGCCCTACCCGAAGAGGCGCCGCTGATGGACGACGGCGTGACGAGCCTCGGTCTGGCCTTGGGCGGCCTGGCGGTCGCGGTGGGCGCCGGGCAGCTGGCCGCGCGTGGCTCTGCGGCCCAGGCCCGCCCTGCCCTCCCTATGTTCGTCTACCCGACCGGCAGCATCGTCACGGCCTACGCTTTCGACCCCAACGAGTCGCGGGTGGCGCTGGTGGGGGAGTTCTATGTGGTGATCCCCTGGGACGGCCTCGCCGAGACCTACCCCACCCGAGAGGAGGTCTACGCCGCCGTGCTGGAGTCCCGGCCAGCCACTGACTCGATCAAGGAGGCCGCTGACGCCTCGATGGTTCGGGACTGGAGACTGAACACGCCTCCACCCAGAGGCTGGGAGCGGGGCACCCACTTCGAGGTGGAGGTGGACGACCCCGCCACCTGGCGCATCGAGGTGCCGCTGCTCGACCGTCGCCCCATCTTGGGAGGCCGGGTTCAGGCCATGCTGCTGAGCAGTTTCCCCAAGATCCGCGGCCCTCGGCCGGTCGAACTGCCGCCCGAGTGGACCCCGGAGGTTCCCCTGCGGCGGGGCTCGGCGAACGCTTCTGCATCGATCTGGCCCCCGATGACACCCCAGCGTCGACGCTCTGTACGTCGTCTGCTGGCGTTGTCGGATGAGGCGCTCTCGAGGCTGGAGACCTCGGAACTGGATCGGGCTGCCTTCGGCCTCGACGGATACACGGTCGTGCAGATTCCCCTGGCTCACCTGAAGCCTCGCCATGCCGACTACGAGCAGGCTCGATTCGCGGTCGCTCGACAGCCGGGAGGCTGGGTGCCGCATCTGGGCGAGCCGATTCAGGTCCTGCTCAAGCGTGGCGTGTTCCACCTTGACGACGGCCACCATCGGTACGAGACCGCGCGGCGCCGGGGGCGGAAGACCCTACCAGCGCTGGTGTCGCCCGATGACAACCCGATCTTGTCGCTGCGCGCCCTCGGGCAGCGAATGAGCAGCGAGGGGGTCCTATGAGCCGCCAATCTGATGGGTCCTGGTGGGCGTTTGGCGCGGTAGGCGCAGCCCTGACCGCTGGCGCGCTGCTGCGTCGGCGCGGCGGACGCAACGTGCCGGTGTACGAGCTCGACTTCGAGGTGGAGATCCCGATGGGGGTCCGCATTGAGACCCTGCTCCCCAGGGTGTCCGTCACGCTACCTTGGGACGGCCGCGAAGAGACGCTGCCCTCAGACGCGGACGTGATCGCCGCAGCGGTAGCCGACAAGCTGGCGGCAGAGCGGGACGACCTCTGGGAGACTCTGGGGCCCCCCACCCCAGAAGATGCCCTGTGGCGCCTCGGGGTAGAGGCGCTCGTTGAGGTTGGCACCCCGGCCTGGGAGCTTGTCGAAGACACGATCGCCCTGGAGGACGTGACCGTCGAGGCCCAGTTCTCCCTTCAGAAGCGCCCCCTCCTCGGCGGCCGCACCGTCATCCTCATCGACGGCAAGCCTGTGACTCCCATCAACGGACAGTAGCCATGACCGCACGACGCAAAGACCTCTCCCTGCACCGCATGGGCCTGCCCGTTCACCAGGGGGTGCCCGTCGACGAGATCTTCGGTGACGACTATGGGGGGATCTGGCACGGCGATTCCCTCGAGGAGTTCCCTGAGAGCTTCATCCCACGGATGGCCAGGGTGAAGATGCAGCACCGGCAGATCGAGCGCCGCCTCAAGAAGCTCCGAAATGCGCGCACCAGGGTCGGCAAGCGCTACTACAGTCGGCTTCTCAAGAGCGACCTGAAGCAGTCCAAGCGGTCGCTCGACGACCTGTGGGCCAAAGCGGCGCGGTGGAAGGTGAGTTGGTTCAAGACGCGCAGCGACAAGAGGATCAACAAGCTCGCTCGAGAGGCCCAGGCCCTGCATCGCAAGCACCTGGCCTACAAAAAGCGAGTGAGGGCCGAGCGAAGGCGAGCTGGAGTCAGCTGATAATGACCCGCTTCGACCCTATCGCCCCTGACGAACGCAAGACCCACACCGACGCCGAGCTGCTCACCATGGCGGCCGTGTTGCGGCGCAACGGTGCCCGCGTTCGGCTCCCGCTCGACCTGATGGAGGCCGGGCCCTGGGGCGCGTCTCCCCACATCCAAGACAGCCGCCGCCTGGAGCGCCAGTGGCTCGGAACCACAGTCCACGCAGCGAGCGTCGAGCCCGTGCGGCGAGCTCGGGTCCGCAAGGGCTGCTGCTGCGAGTGCCGAGAGGTCCTGGCCGACTGCGGCTGTGAGGAGGGCTGGCAGTGGAAGATTCACGCCTACGGCGAGCGAGTCTGGAAGGGGAGCCAGGGCATCAAGGACCGCCAGGAGGACGCCCAGAGCGCGGCAGACGAGGCGCTGATGGAGATGATGACCCTGGCCAAGAAGCGCCGTCGAGAGGCTGTCGACGCGCCCCCCTACGCCCCTCGCGATGTGCTGAGCGTGCGGGACGCCTGACCATGCCAGCTCCACCTTGGTCCCGAGGTATGTTCCAGGTACCCCCAGCTGTCCTGAGGCCTCCTTATCTGGAGCACGTCCCATGAGACGCGACGACGGAACCATGCTCGCCCTCGCCGTCGCCGGCGTCACCGCTGGGGTCGCCCTGGTGGCTCAGCGTCGTCGACGGCCGCCGCCCATGGGCTCCGCGGACGTGGACGCCTACCTCGACCTGGAGCACCTCGCCCATCAGGCGGGCGACCTCGAGGACTACTACCCCGAGACCGCCCGCGGCGAGCTTGGCCCCGAGAGCCACGGCGACCGGGTCTTCTGGGCGGGCCGCGGCTACCAGCGCATCGGCTACGTCGGCCCGACGGATGGGCGGATGCTGCCCATCCCGTCCCGCTACGCCTCCCCCATCAGCGGCAACACCTTCGACGGCGCCAAGATGGGCGCGCTGGTGCGGGCCATCAAGGAGGGGGCCGACCCGGTGGTCCACCCCGGCTACGCCATGCTCGGCCTGGTGACGAAGACCGACGTCGACGAGGGCGTCGAGTACGGCGATCCGCGCCCCTACACCTCCGACGACATCGGCGAGGTGAACGCGGACGTGCGGGACGGCAACCACCGAACCTTCGCGGCCCTGCTGGCGGGGGCGCCCTTCACCTGGGTCTTGATCTCCGATGCGACCGTCCAAGACCTTTTCAACCCCGACGGGCCGCGCAAGAGCTACTTCGACCGGCTCTACACGGAGATCCGCAGGCTCCAGCGAGACGCCGGCGCCCCCCTGCTCACCCGCCCTCGCCGCAAGCGGGTCCGGCGCACGGCCGAGCTTGACCAGGTCGAGAAGCAGCACGCCGAGGCCAAGGCGCAGATCTTCCGCCTCCGGCAGCAGCTGGTGCAAGAGTTCGACGACATGGGCGACGGGCTGTCGTGGACGATGGAGGACCGCCTTGAGCGCCCCCAGACCTTCCTGCGAGCCCGGCTGAGCCGAGCGCGAGACGAGGGCGACGAGGCGCTCATCGACCGCTACCACGACAGCGCTGACCGCAAGGAGCTCTCCGCGCTCAACAAGCGCCAGCGCGACCTGTGGAGTCGGCTGTGGGATCTACAGGTCGCCGCCGGCATCGACCCCCGGACGGGCAAGGCGGCCCGACGATGACGGCGGCGACCACCACGTTTCCCCAGGGTGGGCCTAACCTTGCGATAGAGAGGCTTCTGTGAGACACGACAATGGGGTGGCCCTGACCGTTGCCCTGGGCGGTGCTCTAGTCGCTGGCGCGTTGTTGGGGCGACGATCTCCCCAGCGCACGGGCAGCCGGGCGACGTTCCCCGCCGAGCCCCTGGCGCCCGCCTTCATCACCTACACCATCGACAACAGCGCCGAGGAGGCCCTGGCGCGGTACTACATCACCCAGAACCACGACGGCTCCTACCTCTACCAGGATTACCCAGTGGTGGAGAGCATCGTCTCCGACGACCACGAGGAGGGGGAGACCGAGAGCCGCATCATCGCGCTCGTGGTGCAGCCCGTGGCGTTCGTGACGGGCCAGGTCTACAGCACCGATTCGGACATGAGGACCTCGGACTGCATCGATCGGGCGAAGGCAGGCTGGATCGACTTGTACGTCCCCCAGAACGTACACAATATCCCTCGCCACTTCATGGCCGGGATCGCGGTCCCTGCGCCGGCGACCGCGCCAGACTGGTCGCCCCCGGTTCTGCTGGACTGGGAGGTGAACGAAGAGGCGTTCCGCGCGCTCGACCGTCTCACCGAGGGCGTGCTGGGCTTGCGCTGGGGTGGTGATTACAAGATCGACGGGCCGCGGGAGTCGGTGCTCATGCAGGTCTACGTCTTCGAGGTGCTACACGCCCTCGACCTGAGCCGCCCGACGCGAGCCGGGCTGCCGATCTTGCTCCAGCACGCCGACCAACTCCGACGCGAGGGGGCCTTCAAGCGCCGCGTGGTGCTCGGGGGGCGACATGTCTGGCGCCTGGGCAGCACCGCGCTCTCCCCGCAGCAGGCCAGGGCGGCCGGGCTCACCCCGGCTGACCAGCGGAGGCTGCGATGAGACACGACGACGGCACCACCATCGCCATGGGTGCCGTGGGCCTCCTGGTCGCCGCTGGCCTGGCCACCCGCGCCGGCGGCGCCAACAAGGGCCCCAAGTTCGTGGTGAAGACGCCAGCCGAGGGTCGCAAACTCATCGCGAGCAAGGTCTACACCGACAACTGGAACAAGGCGCTCGGCGTCAAGCCCAAGCACCGGGTCGCGGTGCTGTTGCCCTGCGCTGGCACCAAGCCCTTCTCGGAGTCGCCGAGCCACAAGCACGGCTACATGCCGGCACTCGAGGGACTGGCGGTGGACCGCTACATCGTAGCCGAGCCGCTGGGCGTGGTGCCCTGGGCCTGGGAGAACACCTGGCCCAACAACGCCTACGACTTCCCGCCCGACAAGCTCCAGGGGGGCGCGTGGGACCTGCTGGTCGACCGGGTACGGGCGTGGTTCACCCGCGGTCCTGGCCAGCGCTACGACAAGATTCTGCTCGCACTCCCTCGCCACCACGGCGGCCTGGTCAAGGCCGCCACCGTGGGCCTCGACCTGCCGACCGTCGATCTGTCGATTCACGCCTGCCGCCTTGAGGAGGCGTGCAGCGACAAGACCTTCCGGGCAACCACGGGCGACTACCAGGCCTACCTGCGCAAGGCTGTGCAGGCCCAGCTCCGCAAGGGGAGCTCCAACCGACCGGCGCGCACCACCGATCCTGACGAGATCGCCCGCCGGGTCCGCGCCTTCCTCCAGCCCAAGGCGGACGACTGGAACTTCAAGGGGCGCCTCTACGGGGACGCTGGGCCGGTCGAGGAGAGGCGCGCTGAGCGTGAGGTCGGCCGGGCCGCCGGGCGCACGGTGCTCGGCATGGGCAGCTCGCGCGTCGTCTTCGCGCTGCCAGGCAGCCGGGTCCTCAAGGTGGCCTACTGGAACGGCCGGGAGTCCAACCTCAACGAGGCCGGACTCTGGCGGATCGTGAGCACCCATCCCGAGCTCGCTGACGTGGCCGAGTGCCTGGCGCCGGTACTCGATCAGGCCGACGACGGATCTTGGCTCATCATGGCGCGGTACAACCCCGGCGCTGGGAAGGACCTGAACCACCGGTGTCGGGCTGTGCGGAAGGAGTTCGGGATTCGCGACTACACCATGAGCAACCTCGGCTCGCGCCCTGGTGACACCCACGCCAAGATCATCGACTACGGCTTCCTCAATCCTCACACCCTGCGCGCTGGGCTCCGGGGCCGCGGGGTGCAGCGCGGCAGCCTCTCGGTCATCACCGACCAGGGCTTCCACCGGACAGCCAGTGCTCGCCAAGGCCCGAGCCGGCCGCTCCAACTGTGGGGTGGAGTTGGCCTGGTGAAGGGCCGGGTGCTCGACTTCGGCTCGGGGCGCGGCGGGGACTGCACCAGCCGGGCCATCGTCTGCCACGATCCCAACCACACCGCCCTGGCCGCCTTCCGCCGCACCGGGAGCTCGTGATGCCCAAGCAGATCGGCCGCCGCAAGTGGGTGCATCGCTCCGCGCTCACCGACCTGAGCTCCACGGAGCAGGGCAGGGTCCGCAGCCTGGAGCGCGAGGTCCCCTTCGCCTGGACCGTCGCCCGCGTGGACGACCGCGGCACGATGCTGGGGCGCACCACGAGCTTCGACAAGCCCCACCCCGAGCTGCTGGAGTCGTGCAGCTGGGTCGGCGGCGTCTTCACCCATCGGCAGTACAAGGAC
>JAAZYN010001060.1 GCA_014239625.1 Myxococcales bacterium
AACTGCCGGGTGAACGCTGACGTGTCGATGACCCGCGGGTCGCTCAGGAACTCTCGGAGGTAGCTCCGCACCTCGGCGGTCTGGGGAGCGTCGGGGGTCCCCAGGTTGACGAGCAACAGCCCGGTGATCGGTTTCGGCATCGCCGGGGAACCTGGCACGCCGGCCGCTCCGCCGCAACCGAAAGCTCCGTTCACCGGCCGACCGACTCGGCGAGCTCCATCAGCCGGCGGTGCCCGGCGACCCCCTCCAGATAACGGCGACGCCTCTCGAGGTCGCTGATCTTGACGGACTGCTCGGTCACGACGCTCACACCACGGGTCAAGACAGCGCGCGCCTCTGGGAGCTCCCCGGAGGCGATCAGCGCGCGCGCCAGCGACAGGTAGATCAGCCCCTCGCCCTCCTCCATGTTCCCCAACGACTCCAGCACTCGATGCGCTGCGCGGGCGAGCTTCAGCGCCTCCTCGGGGCGCTCCAGCTCCAGCAGAGCCTGCGCCAGGACCGCCTGCGCCAGGGCCAGCGCCGGAGCGAACGCGGCGAGCTCCTCGACGGCCGCCCGCGCCTCTCTCTCCGCGCCGTCCCAGTCCCCGCCGAGGGCCTTGATACGCGCCATGTAGATGCGCGCGACGCCTGCCACCCGGACGTCCCCTTCGAGCACCAGGGCTCGGCGCGCGTCACTCTCGAGCTTCATGCCCGCCGTCACACGCCCCGCCAGCGCTCGCGTCAGGCCGAGGTTGTGCCGGGCGACCGCCGAGACATGCCCGAGACCCATCGCCTCTGCCCGTCGGAGGGCCTCGTCGAGGTCGGCGTCGGCCTCTTCGTACAACCCCATTCGCATGTTGGAGAAGGCCAGGCTGATCTGCATGTTGCACGCGCGGCGTTGGTTACCGCAGCTGGCGTAGGCCTCGACGCTGCGCCGAAAGTGGTCCGAAGCGGCCGCCAGATCGCCCTCGGACAGGGCCAGTAGACCCCTCACCCCCTCCATCCGGCCGGTGAGCGCCGGCCGCTCGGCGTCGCTGACGAGCTGGGAGCGCTTCTCGGCGAGGATGATGATCGCCTCAGCGTCTTGATACCGACCGCGCTGGTTCAGCGCCGCGACGGCCTGAAGCAGCGCGATCACGTGCGGCAACGCGACCTCTGGCTCGCTCGACGGCGTCGCGTAGAGCATGTCGACCCAGCGCTCGAGGTCGTCCTCACGACCCGCCACGGAGGTCGCGAAGACCGCATAGCCCAGGGCCCGAAACCACTCCGCGCTGGCCGGCGGGCAGTGGTCGATGACCCCCTGAGCGTGCCGCGCCGACGCGTCCAGGTCGCCCTCGAACAGGGTCGCCTCGCTCTTGATCAGCAGCAGCTCGCCGAGCAGCGCGCCCTCAGCGCCGCAAGCGACGCCCTGCTCCGCGCGCTCCGACGCGGCCTGGAAGTCATTGGCCTCCAGCGCCACCTTGGCCGCCCGCGCGAAATGCGGCAGCGCTTTTCCCGGAGCGTCGGAGCGCATGAAATGCTGCGCCCGAGCGAGCGCATCGCCGCGCTCTCGACGGCTCAGGAACTCGCCCGCCAGGTTGTGCCCCAGCTGACGGTCGCGCGGCGTGAGCATGGCGTAGACCGCCTCGCGCAGCCCCGCGCTGCGGAACCGCAGCTGACCGCTGTCGCCGGCCTGGGCACGCCGCACTATATGTCTCCGGAGCAGGCGCGAGGGCTGAGCACCGTG
>JAAZYN010001061.1 GCA_014239625.1 Myxococcales bacterium
GATGACCGCCTGGCAGCCGTCCCTCCTGGGGCTTCAGGATCCCACTGTAGACCTTGATTTCGGCGGTCTGCGGCGGATTGACCTGGGCGATGGTGCCTGGGTCGACCACTTGGCCGGCTGGGCTCAGGGCCACTCTGTCCTGTTCGACACGCTCCGCCGAACCACTCGATGGCGAACCTCAAGGCGGCTCATGTACGACCGAGAGGTAGCGGTCCCCCGCCTGACCGCCTCGCTACCGGAGTGCGGCCCCGGGCACCCGGTCATCGACGCGATGGCTGGCGCCTTGTCGCAGCGCTACGAGGCCCGCCTGGACCGCGTCGGGATGAACCTGTACCGGGACGGCGACGACAGCGTCGCCTGGCACGGGGATCGGGTGCTCAGCGACAGCTACGACGACCACCTGGTGTGCACCGTCAGCGTCGGCCAGCGGCGTCGCTTCCTGATGCGGCCCAACACTCGCTCAGGGGGCCGCCGGTCGCATGCATTCTGGCTCGGCTGGGGCGACCTGATCGTCATGGGTGGGAGCTGTCAGCGGACATGGGAGCACTGTGTGCCCAAGGTCGCCCGCGCCGGTCCCCGGATCGCCATCATGTTTCGTTGCGGGGCCGACCGGACGAGCTGAGGTGGCCGCGACAGGAGCCACAAAAAGAGGCTCAACAAACCGCGCTCGCGCTGCTATAGGCCCGCTTTCCAAGCTCACCAGGAGAAGAGCGCATGGCCAGCGTCGGCGACGTCCTCAGGCAGACAGTTCGCGGTGTACTCAGCGGGGAGCGCCCAGATGGCGCGCTGATCAAGGGGTTGCATCCCTATCGACGGCTGATGGCTCACATCATGAAAGGCCGCAACGAGTCCGTGGTGTACTTCGACACATACGCCCGCGCCGACACGTTGATGCGATACATCGCGGAGGCGAGTCAGCAGTTCGAGGTAGACATCACCCACTGCTTGGTAGGCGCTGTGGCGGTGGGGCTCGCCGAGAACCCGAAGATGAACCGCTTCGTCGTAGGTCGGCGTCTGTACCAGCGCAGCGAGCGGCAGATCACCTTCAGCATGAAGCGCCAGAAGCTCGGGCGCGACGCCAAGCTCTCGGCGGTGAAGATGACCATGGGGGAGACAGAGACGTTTCGAGAACTCTGCGAGCGCATCAACGGGGAGATCAAGACCGAGCGATCGGGCAAGAAGACATACGCGGACAAAGAGTTCGATGTTCTGGACCGGCTGCCCCGCGCCGCGCTGGATGCGGCCGTCTCCCTGCTCAAGGGGCTCGACCACTACGGCGCCCTCCCCGCCCCGTTCATCGCCGGCGACGCCATGTACACCAGCGTGGTCATCGCCAACCTGGGGAGCTTGGGCATGAACGCCGGCTACCACCACCTGTACGAGTGGGGAAACTGCCCGCTGTTCATGATGGCCGGAAAGACCGAGAAGCGAGCGCTGATCAACGACCAAGACGAGGTGGAGGCGGTCAGCGTGATCCCTATCCGGTGGTCGTACGATGAGCGCATCGACGACGGGCTGAACGCGCGATTTGGAATCGAGGCGGTCAACACCGTGCTCGAGGACCCCTACACGTACCTGGGATGCGTGGCAGCTGACGGCAGCGATGCTGTGAGGTTGCGACGTGAAGCGATCCGCTGACCGCGAGTTCCCATGCCGCTGCGGCCGCGATCGGCAGATCCGTCTCCACGAACATGTCGCTGTCTC
>JAAZYN010001062.1 GCA_014239625.1 Myxococcales bacterium
GTTGGTCCGGAGAGCGCGCGGCGCCGAGATGCCGGAGTCCTTCCGCACCGACCCGCTGGTGTATCAGGGCGGCAGTGACCGGTTTCTCGGCTCGACCGAGGACATCACCCACGCCTCGACCGATTTCGGCATCGACTTCGAGGCGGAGATCGCGGTCGTCACCGATGACGTCCCTTACGGCACGACCGCTGCGGATGCTGCAGAGCACGTGAAGCTGCTCATGATCCTCAACGACGTGTCGCTGCGCTCGCTCATCCCCGGCGAGTTGAAGAAGGGGTTCGGTTTCTTCGTCAGCAAGCCGCCTACCGCGTTCGCGCCGTTCGCAGTCACTCCGGATGAGCTCGGCCACGGCTGGCGCGACGGCAAGGTGTGGTACCCGCTGGAGGTGCAGTACAACGGCGAGTGGTTCGGGAACCCCGATCCAGGGCCGGAGATGCAGTTCTCTTTTCAAGAGATCATGGCTCACGTCTGCCGTACTCGACCGCTTGGCGCCGGCACCATCATCGGCTCAGGGACGGTCAGCAACGCGGACCGCTCCAAGGGGAGCTGCTGCCTGGCGGAGAAGCGGATGATCGAAAAGATCGAGACCGGGGAGTTCGTTACGCCCTTCATGTCATTCGGCGACACCGTCCACATCGACATGAAAGGGGCCGACGGTCAGAGCATCTTTGGCGAGATCTCCCAGCGAGTCGTGCAGGGCCCCACCCCAGGCTGGGGTGGTTGATGGCCAAGTACACGCTGTACAGCTATTTCCGATCGAGCGCCTCGTATCGCGTGCGCATCGCGCTGGCGCTCAAGGGGCTGGACTACGAGTATCGCGCCGTACACCTGGTCGCAGACGGCGGCCAGCAGCACAGCGACGCGTACCGTGCCAAGAACCCCATGAGCGAGGTGCCGACGCTTGAAATTCTGAGCGAAGGCGGCGACGTCGAGGGGCGACTGGCTCAGAGCGTGGCCATCATCGAGTATCTCGACGAGACTCACCCGGCGCCGGCTCTCTACCCGGGTGACGCCCTCAACCGGGCCTTGATCCGGCAGCGTGTAGAGGGAGTCAACGCGTGGATTCAGCCCGCGCAGAATCTCAGAGTGATGCAGCGAGTGGTGGAGCTCACCGGTGGCGGGCGACCCGAGATGGCCGCCTGGGCCCGACACTGGATCGATCGCGGTTTGTCCGGTCTCGACACCCTCGTCGAGGCGACGGCTGGGACCTACAGCGTCGGTGACACGATCACCGCGGCCGACCTGTGGCTCGTCCCGCAGGTCTATAACGCGCGGCGCTTCAAGCTCGACATGGATGACTATCCGACGCTGAAGAGAGTGGCCGAGGCGTGCGAGTCACTGGCCGCCTTCCAGTCGGCTCACCCGAGCTGCCAGCCCGATACGCCCGAGGAGCTACGCAAAGGCTGATGACGCGTGATCTCACCGTAGAGCAGTGTCTTGACGAGGCGCTCTGGCGGTTGCTTCAGGGCGACGGCCGCGCAGCCATAGATGCGCTGGGAGCGGTGCCGCCGGACACGCAGTGGATGGACCAGGTTATTCGTTATGTGGTTCAGCGCGTGCTCATGGGCGACGATGGCGGCGCGGCTGGCATCTTTGGGGGCCGGGCGACCACCGAGGCGCTGTTGGCAGGCGAGACCCTGCTTGGTTGGATGGTGAAGGGTCTGCTGCAGCGGTTCGAGGGGGACTACGATTCCGCCGCGCA
>JAAZYN010001063.1 GCA_014239625.1 Myxococcales bacterium
GTCCGAAGCGCGTTCGGGTGCGAGGAGGGCTTCTGCATTGAGCAGGATCTGATCGTGACCGGGAACCATGGTGTGCTGGGGGCGGGGGCGCGCAAAGGATGGGCCTGGCTGCGCCTCGGGGTGCTTTTGGGAGTAACCGAAGTGGGGACGGAGGGCGAGTCCCCCGCCCTGGGCCCGGGCATTCACGCTGGTGCCGGTTTCACCTTCGGGTCGTGCCGCATGAGATTTACCCCGGGTCTATCCTACCGTTGGTTGTCCGCCAAGACGCTGTCCAGCTCGGAGCACGCGGTTGCGGTGGCTCTGGACTTGGGGGTGGGGATCCGGTTGGGGCCGTCCATGCATTGACGGCGTTGAGGATCGAGTAGCTGATACGCACCACCGGTGCCCGTGATGGCCTACTCTTGAATCACTTCCGACTCGATGCCGAAGACCACCTGCCCAGGAAGCAGAACCCCGTCAGGATCGCCCGCACCCCGACGCGGCCTGAGGATGATTCTGCCGACCTACCCGCCCGACTCCGGAGCGGTCGCCGAATCCGTCCCGATCGCCTTGGTGGACATGGCATCGTGGTACACGTGGCACGCCGAGCACGTCATGGTCGCCGGCTCCTCGAGGTCCACGGGCTCGGTAGCGTGGCATGCCGAGCATAGGGACAGTGGCACCGTGTCGAAGGATGGCGTCGCCCCGGTCTCCGCATGGCACTCCGCGCAGGTGGTCACGGAGAGGTGGGGGCCGTGGTCGAACCACCCCGCCACCGACGTGCTGGCTTCCGGGCCTTCAGACGGGGCTCCACCCGTCTCGAGCCAGTCGGCAGATGCGGCGAGCCCGTTTCCATGGCACTTCAAACAGGATCCGGCCGCCGCGTCATGCCGGAGCTCGGTCATAAGGCCGGCCATGGAGGCGCGTCCCGCGGCCGCCTCGAAGAGTGCCCGGGCGAGGGCGTCAGCATGACGCTCCACCGAGTAGTGCACTGAGAAGGTCCGTGTGTCCACGGTCCAGGCGCCCACTTCCTTGGCGGTGAAATCGTAGTCGCTCACGACGCGGACCTCGACGCTCTCGCCGGCGTCGTGGCGGGCCACCTCTGCCTCGAGATCGGGAAACCAGTCGCCGGACGCCCGATTCAGCGCCTCGGCCCACTGCTGTAGCGTGATGTTCAGATCACGCGTCAGCTCGACGCCGGGCCACCGGCCCAACCTGCTCCGCAGCGCGGCTCCTTCCCGCTCTCGCACGTCGGCCAGTGCCTCTTTCAGGGACCACACGAGCGTCTCCACGTCTGCGAGCTCCACGTCGGCATCGAGGAGATCGAAGAGGAGTGCGCCTTGTGCCTCCAGGCGGTCGGCGGCGCGGTAGAGTTTGGCAAGGCTCAGCAGCGCGGGCACGTCCTTCGGTGCGTCCTTGACGACCCACTCCAGGTCATTGATCCCTCCCTTGAAGTCTCGATCGAGACCGCGAAGGGTTGAGCGCAGCTTGAGGGCTTGGCCGAGCTTGGGGTCCAGACGGAGCGCGCGCGCGACGTCCTCGGCGGCGCGATCGCTCGCCGTGCGCAGCTGCAGCGCGCCGCGGCGGCGGCGGCGACTGAGCGCGCGACGCGTCTCTTCAGGCAGGAACAGGTCGTCGCGGTCCGGACGCGGAAACTCGCGCTCGACGAGGCCCAGCACCAGGACCAGGTCGGCTTCCCAGGCGCGAGCCTCGCGGGCGTC
>JAAZYN010001064.1 GCA_014239625.1 Myxococcales bacterium
TCCGATGTTGAAGAGCCCAGCGCGGCCTTGCGGCTGAGCTTGAGCCGCCCGCGCTGGTCGGTGCCCAGCACCTTGACCAGCATGGTGTCACCCTGCGTCGCCACGTCACCGGGGTGGCTCACCCGCTGGCGGTCCAGCTCGGACACGTGGACCAGCGCCTCGTGCTCGCCGATCCGGACAAACACGCCGAAGTCTTTGACGTCCACGACCTCGCCCACATACAAGCCGCCGTTCAGAAGGTCTGCGGTCAGCGCCTCGACTCTCTTCGCCGCCGACTGCACCGCCTCTTTGTCCGAGCCGATGATGAAGACCTTGCCGTCGTCCTTGATGTCGATCCGGGTCCCCGTCTCGGCCTGCAGCGCTTTGATCGTCTCGCCGCCGCGGCCGATGACCCGGCCCACCTTACTCGGCGCCACCGACACCACCGCCGTAGGGTTGGACCCGCCCCCACTCTGAGCCGCCCGGACGGCCGCCTCCATGCGGCCGAGGATGTGCGCCCGCCCCGCCCGCGCTTGGGCCAGGGCTTGCTCCAAGACGATCCGTGGGAGCGCTCCGATCTTGTTGTCGAGCTGCACCGCGGTCACCCTGTCCGCGGTCCCGGCGACCTTGAAGTCCATGTCGCCGAGGTGGTCTTCATCGCCCAGAATGTCGGACAGGATCACGATCCGGTCACCCTCTTTTATCAGCCCCATCGCGATCCCCGCGACGGGCGCTTTTATGGGCACGCCGGCGTCGAGCAAGGCCAGACAGCCGCCGCAGACGGTGGCCATGGACGACGAACCGTTGGACTCGGTGATGTCTGACGTCACCCGGATCGTGTAGGGGTAGTCGGCCTGAGCGGGCAAGACCGCCGCCAAGGCGCGTCGCGCGAGGTTGCCATGGCCTATCTCGCGCCGCCCAGGGCCCCGCATCGGGCGAGCCTCGCCGACCGAATACGGCGGGAACGTGTAGTGCAGGAAGAACTGCTCGCTGCGCCGCCCGAAGGCCGTGTCGTAATCTCGGGAGTCGCGCCCCCCGCCGAGGGTAGCGGCCACCAACGCCTGGGTCTCTCCTCGAGTGAACAGGCTCGAGCCGTGACACGCTTGCAGCAGCCCGGTCTGTACGGAGACGTCTCGGATCTCTTCGGACGCGCGCCCTCCGATCCGCCAGCCATCGACCATGCGCTCGCGCATGATGGAGTGAACGAGCGCGTCATGAGCCAGCTCCAGCGCGCTGGCCATGGCCTCATCGCCATCATCGGCGAGCGACGCCGCTTTGCTCCGGGCCGCTGCTATGGCCGCGCGGCGCTCCTGTTTGTCGCTCAGATCCAGGGCGCCACGGATGTCCTGCTGGCACGCGCCGATGACCCTGTCCGCCACGTCGCTGTCGCGCTCTGGCGCAATGAATTGGCGCTTAGGCGCCCCGGCCGCGTCTCGGAGCGCATCAAAGGCATCCAGCAGCGGCGCGATGTGCTCCACGCCCCTGTCGATGGCGTCCAACACCGCCGCGTCCGTAGCCAGGGCCGCCAGGCCCTCGACCATGACCAGGCCCTCGCGGCTGGCGCTCGTGATGATGTCGAGGTCGGCGCGCTTGCGGGTCTCTTCTCCGGCCAGCGCCTCGAACTGACCGTCCACCCGCACCATTCGGACGCCACCGACGGGTCCCCGACACGGGAGGTCAGACAGGTGCACCGCCCCAAACGCGGCGATCATCCC
>JAAZYN010001065.1 GCA_014239625.1 Myxococcales bacterium
GACGACCGCGCCCGGATCGACACCGAGTGACAGCGACGGATCATCCATGATCAAGTCGACGAGGGCCCGTTGTAACGCCGTGTCGGCGTCTGCGTCTGCGGCCTCCAGCGTCATACTGATGACGGGGCTCGGAGCGTTCAGGGGCTCAAAGGCATGAAAAAACCCAGCACCAGCCAGGGTCTCCCCCGTGACCGGAGGGGGGTGCTCGTGCTCGCTGAGAATTCCGCCGATCGTGCCGCACGGCAGCTCGTCTACCGCAGTCTCGGCGCCCCCAAAGAGCCGCACCAGCTGCCCACAATGGTAGCTCCGGGCACCGGGTAGGCGGGTGAGCTCCTCGCCCGCGCGCAGCGCTCCCGAATACACGCGCACATAAGCCAATCGGCGACCGTCCCGGCGCAGCTCTGTCTTGAAGACAAAGGCGGCGGTTGAGTCCAGCCTAGACGCGCCGGACAGTGGCGTCGCCTCGGCGCCTGTCGCTAGATCGAAACAGCGTTGCGGCCGCATCTGGCCCGCGTCGGGAAGGAGCCGAACGATGCCGTCAGCGAGCGCCAGGAGCCCTGCGCCCGTCCGCGCTGCGCCGGCAAAGAGTGGAAGGCAGGCGCGTCGCGACACCGCCACGGCGAGGGGCTCCCAAAACTCCTCTGGGGCGACCGCATCGCCGTTCAAGATCCGCTCTGCGAGCGCGTCGTCCACCCGGGTCACCACGTCAATGACCCGTTCCAGAGCGACCAACCGTTCCACCTCCTGCTCCTCATTGAGGGCTCGAAGCTGAGGGGGCCGCGCAGGCTGCTTGGTGGTGGCGAGGTCCCACACGCGGAGCTCACCGCTGATGACGTCGATGACCCCGACCGTGTCGGGCTCGCCATGCAAGACGACAGGCAACTGTAGCGGAACGGGCTGGATACCGAAGCGCCCGCGGATGTCAGCCTCGAGGCGCGGCAGGTCGACTCCCAGGCAGTCGAGCTTGTTGACGAACCCAATGACCGGCAGACGATAGCGCGCCGCTTGGTGCCAGACGGTCTCGGTCTGCGCTTGAACTCCATGGGGACCGCTGATGATGACCACGCCGCCCTCGATCACCCGCAACGTTCGCTCGACCTCCACGGTGAAGTCCACGTGCCCCGGGGTGTCGACCACCGTGATGTCGCTGCCGTTCCAACCACAGGTGACCGCCGCGCTGCCAATGGTGATGCCGCGCTGCTGCTCGGCGACCTGCCAGTCGGTGACCGTCGAGCCATCCTCGACCGCCCCGAGGTAACGCACACTCCCGGTCAAGTAGAGCAGCTGCTCGGTGACGGTGGTCTTTCCCGCATCGATGTGCGCGAGGATTCCGATGTTCTGCATCCGTGTTGCCTCGTCGCCCGTCATCGCTCCTTGTTAGTATGGAGCGGAGCTGATGGCCAGTTTCAGTGACACCTTCAGCGACCGCGAGGCGACGCCACCGGAATCCCCATCGGCTCATTCCACCGGTCAGATGGGTCGAACGCGACCTCCTGGGCGATTTCGTCGCTGGCGGCGTTGCTCGACCTCGTAGTAACGAGGTCACAAGGTCGGTCTCGCGCCTTGCCAGCAACGAAATCGCCTGGGGAAGCTCGCGTTCAACCAAACAGACCGACTCCATCACACAACGTGCGCGGTGGCTTGCGCAACCTGCCGCGCCCCGGGTGTCGCCGTCGTCCCACGCCCAACGA
>JAAZYN010001066.1 GCA_014239625.1 Myxococcales bacterium
CACGGTCGCCCGGGTGGTGACCGGGCTCTTACTCGGAGCGACGGGGGTGATCGAGGCGCCGCCCCTGACCCAGGAGCTCCTGTTCGCGGTGTTTCTGCCCGGCCTCCTGTTCGAGGCGGCGTTTCATCTGGAGTTTCGCAAGTTCTGGGGCAACAAGGTGGCGGTCACCAGCCTGGCGGTGCCAGGGCTCATCAGCGCTATCGCGCTGACCGCGGCGATCCTCACGCCGACCACCGAGGGGCTGGGCCTCGTCGGCGATTTTCGGTTCTTGGACGCCCTGGTCTTCGCGTCGCTGATCGCCGCCACCGACCCCATCGCGGTGGTGGGTCTGTTCAAGTCGCTCGGGACGCCCAAGCGGCTGGCGGTGCTCGTCGAGGGCGAGAGCCTGATCAACGACGGCACGGCGGTGGTCCTCTTCACCCTCATGCTTGGGCTGGCGACCGGCGCGGACCTCACTCTGGGGGCGGCGGTCGTCAAGTTCGTCGTCGTCGCTGGAGCGGGTGCGTTCATCGGGGCGATGTTCGGGTTGGCGGTGTCGTGGCTGACCCACCAACTCGACGACCCGATGGTGGAGATCACGTTGACGACCATCGCCGCCTACGGATCCTTTGCCCTGGCCGAGCAGTTTCATGTATCCGGCGTCATCGCGACCGTCGTGGCGGGCATGTTGTGCGGCAACTACGGCGCCAGGACTGGGATGAGCCCGTCCACCAAGCTCGCGGTGCTGTCGTTTTGGGAGTACTGGGCGTTCGCGCTCAACTCGTTCGTGTTCCTCTTGATCGGGTTCGAGGTCGAGCCCGCGCGCTTGCTGGAGTCCTGGCTGCCCATCACGGCGGCCTTTGCCGCCGTGATGCTGGCGCGCTTCGTCGTGGTCTACACCATCGGGGGGTTGCTGTGGCGCACCCGCGAGCGGATCCCGTTCAGATGGAACGCGGTGCTGGTGTGGGGCGGCCTGCGCGGGAGCCTGTCGATGGTGCTCGCGCTGGGCCTGCCCGAGAGCTTCGAGCATCGGGAGTTCCTGATCACGCTCACCTACGGCGTCGTGGTGCTGAGCATTCTGCTGCAGGGGCTGACCATGAGCCCCCTGCTGCGACGCCTGGGGGTGGTGGTCGGTAAGGACACCCACACCGAGTACGAGGTGGCGCGCGGTGAGGTGGTCGCGACGACCGCGGCCCTCGAGTACGTCGTTGAGCTGCGGGACGAAGGGCTCGTCCCAGGGGACGTTCTGGCCAGCCTCGAAGAGAGCTACCGAGGGCGGCTGAAGGCTGCCGAAGATTCCATCGCCGCGCTTCACGTCGCCAAGGTCGAGCTGCGCGAGCAAGAGCAGATGGCGTTGGCGCGGCAGCTCTTTCTGGCGGAGAAGGAGGCGCTGGTCGCGACCCACAAAAAGGGCGTCATCGGCAAGGAGGCGTTCGCGCAGCTCATGGGAAGCGTCGACGCGCGCCTGGTGAAGCTCGAGGACCATGTGGGCGATCATTCGCTCGAGTCAGCGGTGGGGGGTGGAGGTGACGGGGACGCTCCGACATGACCGGATCGAAGACCCGACCTGACGGGATCGCTGTGCCGTAGGGGAGACTATAGGTCGGGAGTCAAGAGCAGCATCGCGCGCGAACCGGAGCCTCATCAGCTCACTGAAGCCTAGCCCGGATAATTCATGGCCCTTCGGCTGCAACCGGCGGATCCGCAGCGCT
>JAAZYN010001067.1 GCA_014239625.1 Myxococcales bacterium
CCCACGCTCGAACCGTGTGCAAGTCCAGCCAGAGGGGGCTCTTGGGTTCAGGGGACGCCCCGCCCCTCACCCCCACCGACGGCCCGCTTCGATCGCGTTGCAACAGGCACCCTCTCGAGGGCGATGGCGAGTAGCCCGGCGAGGATTGCACGGGAGCTCTGCCTGCCCCCCGATCGCGGCGAGCTGGTGCTGATCGCTGCTCGGAAGCGTGCAGGCAGGCCGCGCGGAGCCGGCACACGGGGGCCAGGGGCGCGCAGCGCTCGGGGCACGCTCGGTGCCCGGGGGAGGAGCAGCAGGACTCGCGTAACGAATGCCGCTGCCGAGCACTTGCCCGGCCATGAGCAGCAGTGATCCGTGCGCCAGATCGAGCGAGAGGGGCGCGTGCCCCGGGCTGTTCGAGCGCATGCGGAAGCGCCGGGTCTCGCCGAGCGACATCGACGCGATCAGCGGACGAGGCCCCAGCTCCGGCTCGTCGTCCGCATGCCACCCGTTGGAGTCTCGCCCGTCGCGGTAGAGGTTGGCGAGGACGGAGTTGAAGCGCGCCCCCGCGAAGCCGTCCGACAGGAGTGGCACGTCACACTCGAGCCGAGCGCGCAGCTCGCTGAGGGGCTCGATCCAGGGGCACGGTTCGAGCGCCATGCCGGAGTACGCGTAGCGCGCATCGGCGTCGCCGTACCAGGCCTGTAGACGTGGCAGCTCATGCTCCTGGCCGAAGATGCGAATACGGTCCTGACGCCACTCGAGGCGGCTCCGCAGGAGCGAGAAGAGCCCGTCGGCCTCGCCCGCGGTCAGGTACGCCGCAACGTAGCGGACATCGGCTCCGTGCAGCTCGAGGGTCTTGCATGGTTCCACCGGCACGCTCGAGAGGATAGTGCGCCGACTCCCGCACACAATCCCCGTTCGCAACCGCACGTTCTGCCGCCAGCGGCAGCCGTGCTGATGGCCCTGCACCCCTCTTGCTCGGCCGCTGGCCACCGGCAGGCTGGTTCAACGCAGCCTGGCCCCGTAGTTGCAAGCCATCTCGAGCCTGGTCATGGACCGATTGAAGGAGCAAGTATTGAGAACCAGTATCCACCTGTCCCTCTGCCTCACCCTCTTGTCCACCCCGCTCGCGGCGCAGGACGTGGTCATCCCCTCGGGAAGCAGGGTCTGGTACGACACCGAGCGCGGGCCCGTGAAGATCGACTCGCTCACGATCGAGTCCGGCGCGAAGCTCCATGTCCGGGGTTCCCGCCCCTTCTGGCTGGAGGCGAGCGACAGCATCGTCATCCACGGCGAGCTCGACTGCTCGGGTGAGGATGCCAGAGACGTCTTCACGCTGAACACCACGTCCCAGCCGGAGCCGGGCGCCGCGGGCGGCCCGGGCGGCGGCGCGGGCGGGACGGGATCGCGAGGCACGACCTCCTCGACGCCCCAGGGCAGCCAGGGTCACTCGCCCGCCTCGAGCCTGGGGCTGGCCGGCGGTAGCGGCGGGGAGACAACCTTCGCGCTGGGCGTGCTCCCCGACAACCGCCGCGCCGCGGGCGGCGGCGGCGGAGTGCTCGGACCCGTGCAGCTCGAGCACCCCGACCTCGAGCACCCCTCCAACAGAGGCATGATCGCCCAGCGCGGAGGGGACGGCGCACCTGCGGGCCTGGGTGCGCTGAGCCAGCTCAGCCCTGCTGCGGGTGGCTCGGTGGGAGTGAGCGGC
>JAAZYN010001068.1 GCA_014239625.1 Myxococcales bacterium
GGATCCGCCGGTTGCAGCCGAAGTTCCATGAATGATCCGGGCTAAGCCGACGCAGCGGCCGACGACCCGCACGCGGAGTTACCCGACGGTGGATGAGCTCGTTTTGGATGACCTGCGTGGATCGATGGACTACGCTATCGACAGCGTGCTCTTCCCCTCCATGCTCATCGCGGTATCCCTGGCAGCTCCTGCGCCTTCCGCCTCGGTCCAGCTCCAGGAGGCGACCGCCTGCATGGGCCTCGGGGATTTCCCGTGTGCCGAGAACGCCTTGAAGAAGGCTCGGTCGCTGTTGGCCGGCGCGCCTCCGAGAGTGCGCCTGGACATTCTGGCCCTCAGCGCGGAGCTCGCGTTCAAGCTGGACCGTCCAGATGAGGCCCGCAGACACTTGAAGTCCGTCGTCGCCATCGACCCAGGCTTCGACCCGGGGAAGAGCTGGGCCGAGCCGTGGCTCAAGGTTCTCCAAGAGGTGCGCGCAGCCATGCCCGACATCGCCGCCCCCGATGTGCAGGTGTCGACGCCGCTTGCCGCGCGGGCAGGGGACCCCGTGGAGATCCGGGCGCGTATCACCGACCGCAGCGACGTGCGCGAGGCGTTCCTGATCGTCGGCGACGTGCGGATCCCGATGACCCGCGCGCAGGGCAACGAGTGGATAGGGAGAGTCCCCGGCGAGAGGGTCCGCGCACCGTTTCTGGTGGTCGCCATCGAGGCGAAGGACGTGGCCGGAAACGGTCCAGGGCGAGCGCAGGTGAAGGTCCAGGTGGTCGAGGGTACGGCTGGGTCAGCCGCGGAGGCGGAGCCGGAGTTCTATGAGACCTGGTGGTTTTGGACCATCATCGGAGGCGCGGTCGTCGGCACCGCCGTGGGTCTAGGGGTGGGACTGTCCGGTGGGGACTCGCCCAAGCGGAACGTGGTATGGCGCTTCTGAGAATCGCCGCGATCGCGCTGGCCACTCTGTCCTGTGGCGCTGGACAAGGCCGGCTGGTGATCAGCGGCGACGATTCGTCGCTCTGCGGCGAGCGCTGTGTGGAGCGTATCGAGGTTCAGCTCGTCGGCCGCCCGGAGACGACCATCTCGGGTACCTGCACCGACACCCTGGTCATGGACGGAGTGGAGCTTGACGCGTCCATCGAGTTGGAGATTCGAGGGCTCGACGCGGACGGCGCCACGGTGGCACGGGGCATCACGAGCGCCTTTTCGGTGTCGGAGGACAACGCGACGTTGGCGCTGAACGTGGTGCTGGAACCCGTCGACCCGCCTGTCCTGACCGGCACCAGCGCCCTCGACCCCGTCCGGATCCTGAACGGCTTCAAAGTCATCGAGCTGACTGGCGCGGGGCTCGACAACGTGACTGTAGCGCTGGACGGTACGGACCTGGTCGTGGAAGACAGCCAGGACTCCAGCGTGTGGGTGAAGATCTCCAACGAGGTCCCCTCCGGATCCAGCTTCGTGGCCTCACGCTGTGGCGTCGAATCGGAGCCATTGATCCTTCAAGTGAACACCCAGCAGGTGACCTTCGCCGAGCGAGGGCTGAACTGCGGGACGGCCGAGGTCGTCGGGGGCAG
The DNA here is from genome assembly GCA_014239625.1 of Myxococcales bacterium. Taxonomy (GTDB): domain Bacteria; phylum Myxococcota_A; class UBA9042; order PHBI01; family JAAZYN01; genus JAAZYN01. The sequence continues at coordinate 1,563 of JAAZYN010001068.1, forward strand.
CCCCAACCCCAACGCCGACTTTCCCTCTCCCACGGTCCTCTTCTCCGCTCGGTGCTCGTCCCAACCGGGCGACGACGAAAAGGCCTTCGATGTGCATGACGTCGATGTCGTCGTCGAAGCCCTCG
>JAAZYN010001069.1 GCA_014239625.1 Myxococcales bacterium
CGTGGCGCGCGAGATGCACTCGACCAGATCCCGGGGCGCCGAGGGGCAGCTTCGGATAAAACGCGCTCGCGCGGCCTTGGCGTCGACCGCCGCCGCTTGCCGGACGGACGCGGCGTCGACGTCTGACTCATCGCGCCTCGCGTGACCGACCTTGGCGCCGACGGAGATGGCCACCAGGTTGTCCGCCGCCGCTTCGCAGAGGTCCTTGTCTGCCCGCGGCGTACACGCGGCGCCAAAGACGACCACGATCCCCAGGCTCAAAAACGCGCTACGCATCGGCATGGGCATGGGCATGGGCATCGGCATGGGCATCGGCCCGCTCGCGCAACCACGGCAGCAAGTCCTCGAGCGACATCGGACGCGCAAACAGAAAGCCTTGGTACAGTGGGCAGTCGAGAGCGTCGAGCTGCTCCAACTGGTCGGTCGTCTCGACACCCTCGGCGACCACGTTCAAGTTCAGGCTCTTTGCCACCGAGAGGGTCGCGGTGACGATCGCCATGCTCGACTTTGACGTCGGCAACCCCTGGACGAAGATACGATCGATCTTGAGCGCGTCAATGGGGAGGCGGTGCAGGTAGGACAGAGAGGAGTATCCGGTCCCGAAGTCGTCGACGGTGATCGTGATGCCCCGCACCCGCAAACGCTCGAGGCATTCGCTGACCTGTTCGAGCCCGCTGACCACCACCGTCTCCGTGATCTCCAACTCCAGGGCCGTCGGCTCGAGCCCTGTCTCGCGCAGCGCCACGTTGATGGCCTCCTCGAGGTGCGATCCGGAGAGCTGATGGCCCGACACGTTCACGGCCACTCGCGGTGTCGCCGCGCCGAACACCGCGGCCCACTCCTTGGCCGCTTTCAACGCTTCGCGCAGGACCCAGTCCCCGAGGTGGTGGATCAGCCCCGAAGCCTCCGCGACGCCGACGAACTCCGTGGGGCTCACCACTCCGATCTCAGCGGACTCCCAACGGCACAGCGCCTCCACCCGCTCGACGGCCCCCGATGCATCAACAATCGGCTGAAAAACCAGCGATATCTCGTTTTTGGCCCAGGCCAGCTTCAGCGCCTGGCCCACGTCGACCCGCCGTTGCTCGGCCTGATAGGTGGTGCTATCGAAGAACTGGCCCGTGTTCCGACCCCGCTCCTTGGCTCGATACATCGAGAAGTCGGCGCGGCTCAGCAGCTCGGGGACCGTCGCCGCGTCTCGCGGGTAGTGAGACACGCCGTAGCTGGCGGATAGATGCAACGCCTGGCCGGCGATGGAGTATGGCTGCGCCAGCGAGGCCAGCAGACCGTCGAGGCGCTCACGGAGCCACTGGGTGTCGACCGCGCCATCGACGATGTAGGTAAACTCATCTCCCCCCATGCGCCCCAGGATCGTGGCGTCCGGCCGATGCCCAGCCAGGCGTCGCGCCACCTCCCGCAAGACGCTGTCGCCGACGGAGTGCCCGAAGGTGTCATTGATGAGCTTGAAGCCGTCGAGATCCACATACACGACAAAGCACGGTAACTCGCGGCTCAGCCGGCGATGCAGCTCCGCCAGCAGGCCGTGTCGGTTGAGGAGGTTGGTCAGCGTGTCGGTCCGGGCGAGGTGGGAATAGTACTCCGTCTCCGCCTTCTGGTCGTGAATGTCGAAGAGGGTGACGAGGAAGCCATCGTCCTCGCCATCACGCTTGGCTCGGCGGACCTCGAC
>JAAZYN010000106.1:0-8426 GCA_014239625.1 Myxococcales bacterium
CCGCCGGGTCGGTGGCGCCGATGCCGGCCATCATGGTCTCGATGTTCGCGGGTGACGTCGTGTGTCGAATGATTCGGCTGCGTCATCAGGGGGAGACATCCCTCATCGTGGCTCCCTATCACTGGCTCCTGGTGCTCCCGCTGATCCCTGCCGCCGCCGGAGCGTGGACTGCAGATGGTTGGGCGGTGATCGCCATGGGCATGTCGGTCATCATGTACGGGTGGACCCTCATCCGGTCCGGCTCGATCATCGTTCAGACCGCGCGTCAGCGGGCCGAAGCCTGACCCGCACGAACCCTCCGGGCCAGCTGGCACGTGGCCTGCCCCGCACCCGCGACCGAGCCGCGGGCTAGGCGTCTTGGCTCGTTTCGGCGTCGGAGAGCCCTCCCTCCACCACCTCCGCCGCTGCGAGCTCACCGGCCCCCGTGCGTCCGGCGAGGTGACGGCGCAGCGCCGCGACAGCGCGGACGTCCACTTGATCGTAGGTCATGTCCTCGAGCACCTGGCTGGCCTGGTCCAGATCCCCCGCCGCGCCCCACGCGAGGCACTGGTTGAGGCGCAGCCAACCCTCCTCCGGCGCGAGCTCGAAGGCTCTACCCCAGGCCGCCGCGGCCTTGCGATGATCGGACGTCTCCGAAGCCCGCTCGGCGACGACCGCGTAGAGTCGAGACGACAGCGGCGCTCGCTCGAGGGCCTCGTCGAGCAGCTGCTGGCCCTCGGTCGAATCCCCCTGAGCGAAACGAAGGTCAGCGAGGATAACGGTCGCCTCGAAGAAATGGGGGTCGGCGTGGATCGCCCGTTGGAGCAGCGCCGCCGCGAGCGCCAGGGCACCCTCGGAGCCGTTGGCGTGAGTCAGGTAGCCCGCTGTCACCAGCGCCTCTTGCAGCCCGACGTGCACGCTCGTCAGCGGCAGCGGGTGATCCTCGGGGCGCCCCTCGTCCACCAACGTCTCCAAGAGCTCCGCCATCCACGGGCTCAGCTCCCGGCTGGCCAGCTGTATCGCTTCAAACGCCCCATCGCGATCGCCTCGGGCCCAGCGGAGCACCGTCAGAAGGTGCATCGTCGCTGGATGGTGCAGCCGCAGATGCTCCGTGCCACTCTGATGATCGGTGATCGTCTCCTGCAACAGCCCCTTGGCTTTTTCGGCCATCTCCAGAGCCTCATCCAACGCTCCTTCGGCGGCCCGCATGGCCGCCAGGTTGCTCCAAGCCCGGCCATAGCCGAGGTCAGCAGCCTGCTGGAAACAGCTCCGCGCTCGCTCCGCGTCGCCGCGAGCTTGCTCATATCCCGCACGGGCAAAGAGCACTTCGGGCGGCACGCCTCGCTCCTCGTGCTCGGCCTCGGCTCGTCGCAAGAGGAGGTCTGCGGCTTCACTGGCCCCCGTGATGACGAGCCACCCGACCGCCGCCAGGAGGTGAACCGGATCGGTCTGCGCCAGCCGCACGTCCAGCGCCGCCGCGTCTGCCGAGATCGCGTCGGCCACCAAGGGCTGAAGGTCTGGATTGCAGGGCAGTCGGTCGGCGCAAAAGAAGGCGGTGAAGCCCAGGGCCTGGAGCATGGACTGACTCCACAGCGGGATCGCTTCGGACGCGTCGGCCACCACCCACGACGCGATCAGCTCGTCGCTCACCTCGGGCTCCCAGGACGCGAGCATCCGTGCCATCTGAGCTTCGTCTGGCAGCGCGAGGCTCCCCACGATATGGCTCGGGCGGCCCGAGGGATGTGCGATCAGCTCCAAGGAGACGGCGGGTCCGACGAGGATACGCTCGTGGCTGGTGTCCACGAGCAGCGACCACGGGAGATCATCGCCTGCCCGCACAGCGGTCACGCTGGCGCCGCCGATGTGGGTCGCGAACCCTCCCTCGACACGATCCCAGGTGACGACCCCGTCGAGCGACTCCCACCCTGCGGGCGTCGCGCTGGGCAGCGGCCACCACACCGGCAACTCGATGCCTACTCGCCCACTCGGTGCGGCGATCTCGACCCGCCCGCCGGCGTGGATCGTGACCGGTGAGCCAACCAGCGCGGCGCCCGCGTCGGGGAGGGTCTCCGGTCGCAGGCGCTCGTCCAGCGGAAGCGGTGACGGGCTGGGGCGGGGGGCGCTGATCGGGAGCGCCCGTGACGCGAACTCCAAGAACAGCGTGATCCGCTCTTTGGCGGAGAGGTGCTCGCGCCGCCGCCACACATACTGGAGCTCGTCGTCCGTCTCGTCGAAGTGCCGGGGTGGCTCACTCGACCCGCCGAGCAGCTTCTTGAAAAACTTTCCTATGGGGCTCAAGCGGCAACTCCTTGCCTTGTTCGCGTGAAAGTGATGCCGGACGTGCGACGATGTGGTAGCGCTTTTCCACCCAACTGAAAACGAGGGACGTCCCATGGCCGCGTCCGATGTACCACAGCGCATCTATCATTTCGGCGGGGGCACCGCCGACGGAGATCACACGCTCAAGGCCCTCCTGGGTGGTAAGGGCGCCAACCTGGGAGCGATGGCGCGTCTTGGCCTGCCAGTCCCTCCGGGGTTCACCATCGCGACCCCACTCTGCCTCCAATACCACGCTGAAGGCGCCTTGGCACCTGGGCTCATGGACGACGTCCGGGTGTCGATCGGGCGCATCGAGGAGCTCACCGGCAAGACCTTCGGTGCAGGCCCTGATCCGTTGTTGGTGTCGGTCCGCTCCGGGGCCGCGATCTCGATGCCGGGGATGATGGACACGGTGCTGAACCTGGGGATGAACCCCGCCGTGTCTGCAGCCCTGGGAGCGCTCGCTGGGGACCGCTTCGCCAAAGACGCCGAGCGGCGTTTCATCCAGATGTTCGGCAACGTCGTCGACGGGATCGAGGGCCGGCGCTTCGAAGAGGTGCTCGAGACCGTCAAGCACGAGCGGGGCGCCTCGGAAGACACCGATCTGGACGCCGCCGGGCTCGATGACGTCGTCACGCGGTACCGGACGGTGTACCGCGCGGCCACCGGGCGAGACTTCCCCGATGCCCCGTGGGAGCAGCTGGAGCGCGCCGTCGAGGCGGTCTTCGCGAGCTGGGAGAACCCTCGCGCACGGACCTACCGACGGCTCAATCGGATCGGCGACGACCTGGGCACGGCCGTCACCGTCCAGGCGATGGTCTTTGGCAACCTGGGTGACGACTGTGGGACCGGCGTGGGCTTTACGCGGGACCCGTCGACGGGCGCCAAGCTGTTCTATGGCGAATACCTCGCCAACGCGCAGGGCGAGGACGTCGTCGCTGGGATCCGCACGCCCCTGCCGATCCGAGCTGCCCGGGCGGGCGCGATGAAATTGGCAGGGCGCTCCCTCGAAGAGCTCCACCCGCACATCCACGCGGAGTTGATGCGAGTGGCCGCGACCCTCGAGGCTCACTACGGCGACGTTCAGGACCTGGAGTTCACCTTCGAGCGCGACACGCTCTATCTGCTGCAGACGCGAACCGCCAAACGCACCGGCCAAGCCTGGCTGATGACGCAGGTGGCGCTGGTAGACGAAGGAGTGATCGAGCCGAACACGGCGCTGGCCCGTATCCCAGCGGACTCACTCGCGCAGGTGTTGGCGCCTTCACTGGACGCCAGCGCGGCTTCGAGCCCCCCTCTTGCTAGAGGCCTCAACGCTGGGCCCGGAGCGGCCACGGGCATGATCGCGTTCACCGCCGATGACGCGGAGCGGCGCGCACAGTTGGGCCAAGCGGTCATCCTGGTGCGCGACGACACGACGCCGGAAGACATCCACGGGATGCACGCGGCGCGCGGGATCTTGACGGCCCGAGGGGGCCTCACCTCGCACGCAGCGGTGGTCGCTCGGGGCATGGGTAAGCCGTGCATCGTGGGATGCGGTGCGCTCCACATCAACGCACACGAAGAGCGCCTGACGATCGAAGGCGCGGGCGTGACCCTGGGCCCTGGAGACACGATCACCATCGACGGCTCGACGGGCGCCATGATGCTCGGTGAGCAGGCGATCGCGACGTCGGAGGTGCTCCAAGTGTTGGTCGATCGCACGCTGGCACCTCGCGAGTCACCGACCTCCCAAGCCTTCGCTCGAGTCATGGAGTGGGCCGACGCGGCTCGCACCATGGGGGTCCGCACCAACGCCGACACCCCTGCGGACGCGGCCGTCGCGCGCTCTCTGGGAGCCGAGGGCATTGGCCTGTGTCGCACCGAGCACATGTTCTTCGACGCCGATCGCATCTTCGCCATGCGTCGGATGATCCTGGCGGAGACCGAAGACGAGCGCAAGGCCGCCTTGGCCGCCATCGAACCCATGCAGGTCAACGATTTCAAGGGGTTGTTCCGTGTGATGCGCGGGATGACGGTGACCATTCGGACGCTCGATCCGCCACTCCATGAGTTCTTGCCTCACGACGAGTCGGATATCGCTGAGCTGGCTCGGCACACGCGTCGTTCGGTGGACGCCGTGCGCGCACGGGTGCACGCTCTGCGGGAGTCTAACCCGATGCTCGGCCACCGCGGTTGCAGGTTGGGCCTCCACTTCCCCGAGATCACTCGGATGCAGGCGCGGGCGATTATCCGGGCCGCCTTGGACGTGGCCTTGGAGGGGGTCGATGTTCACCCCGAGATCATGATCCCGCTGGTCGGTAATCGGCGTGAGCTGGACCTCCAGAAGCGAGAGGTCAGCGGCGAGATCGAAGCCTTGTTCAAGGCCGCTGGGCGTCGCGTCCCGGTGCAGATCGGCACGATGATCGAGATCCCCCGGGCGGCGCTGACCGCAGCTGAGATCGCCGAACATGCCGACTTCTTCTCGTTTGGCACCAATGACCTGACCCAGATGACCCTCGGGGTGTCACGCGACGACTCGGGGGCCTTCCTGCCGGACTACGTCGCCAAGGGGATCTACAAGGTAGATCCCTTCGTCAGCATCGATCAGACGGGCGTTGGGCGCCTGATGCGAATCGCGGTCGAAGAGGGGCGGGGCAGGCGCCCGGAGTTGAAAGTCGGGATCTGCGGTGAGCACGGTGGAGATCCTGAGAGCGTGAGGTTTTGCTATGGGCTGGGGCTCGACTACGTCTCCTGCTCGCCGTACCGCGTCCCGGTCGCGCGTTTGGCGGCGGCCCAGGCGGCGCTGGAAGACTGACGGGTGAAGCTGCTCAGCTCGGTGGCCATCCTCGCGGCGCTTCTGTCATGGAGTGGGTCGCCTGCGCTGGGCTTTCGGTTCGTTTGCAACAGCGTCGACAGCGCTGGTACCCCAAACTCGGACGTATGCGGGCCGTGCAACGTCGACGTGGCGGCGCGCTGGCCAGACGCCTCCGCGCGACTCACGGTCTTTTCGGCGGCTCTTCCCGTTGGGCTGACGGCTTCGCAATGGGCTGGGCGCATCGAGGAGGGTGGCGCGCGCTGGACCGAGGTCGACGGATGTCGCTTCGCCTACTCGACCGTCGCGGCGGGGCAAGAGGCGACGCCCAGCTGGGGTGTGGAGGACGGAGAGAACCATGTCTTCTGGGTGCAGGGTGACCCGGAGGACTGGCAGAACCTGACCTTGACCAATCCAGCGACCACCATCGCGCTCAGCGCGGTGCAATATGTGTGCAACTCCGGCGGTGCGCCGCGCTTGATCTACGACGCCGACGTGGTCTTCAACGACGCCGGCCCGAAGTGGCAGTGCGACGAGCCCGAGTGCTGGTCGCTGGATCACGCCGTCACTCACGAGCTCGGCCACGCGCTCGGCCTGGGCCATGGGTGTCCCCAATGCACGACCTCGATGATGGTGGCGTTGGCCGATCCGGCCTTTCAGCCGGAGGCTCTGTTCGACGATGATCGCGCGGGGTGCGCAGCGCTCTACCCGGTCCTCCCGGAGGCGCCTCCAGACGCGCCTACGGACGATGCCCCCGACAGCGCTCCAGATGTCGCCGTGGACATGGCACAGGACGATGGTGGCTCAACAGGCTGCCACGGAGGGGTGACCCCCGGCGCCCTCGATCTGTCGGTGGCCGCGATGGTGGCGTGGCTATTTCTGGCCCGCCTCAGAGGTTGCCGGTGCCAACCCCCAGGCTCTCCTCTAGATTCGCCAACCGCTCGGTGACGTCGTTCAATCGAGTGGACACCCGGACGACGAGCGGCATCATCAGGCGCGAGGCCATACTCGGTTTGCCCTTGATGAGCTGCATGAAGCGTTCGCGGCTCAGTTGAAACAAACGCGTGTGCTTGGTCGCTGTGACCGAGGCGGTCCGGCGGCCGCTCCCGATGAGGGCCAGCTCGCCGAAATTCCCGCCCTCGCCGATAGTGGTCAGGTACGTGGTCTTGCGGGTCACCTTGACCTCGCCCTCGATCACCACGAAGAACGAGTCGCCTAGCTCACCCTCGGTGCAGATCGCCTCGCCAGACTCGTAGAACACCTCCTCCAGATAGGGCGCGATCATCATCCGGTCGGGCTCGGTGAGCTCCTTGAACAGAAACACCTCGCGCAGGGTTTCGGCGATGTCAGCGGTGCTGGTGGTGCTCTGTTGTTCATCGGCCTCGATGTCGATGACCACCACCGAGACATTGTCGGGCCCCCCCGCCGCCAGAGCGGCCTGGATGAGACTGCGGGAGGCCTCCTTGGAGGACGCAGACGCCAAGATCTCACAGATCTGCTGGTCGTCGACGACCTTGGTCAGCCCGTCGGTGCACATCATGAGGATGTCCCCGGGCTGTAACCAGACCTCTGCGAACTCGACGTCCATGTGGGCCGACGGACCCAGGGCCTGGGTCAGGGTGTATTTGAAGGGGCTCCTCTCGAAGTCCTCCGGCGTGATGTCTCCCCTCGACAGGGAGGCCACCGCGAAGGTGTGATCGGTCGTCAGCTGCCACAGCTCATCGCCGCGCAGCAGGTAGGCGCGCGAGTTGCCCACGTGAGCGAAGTAGGCGAACCGATCCACGACCGTCGCGGTGAGCATCGCCGCTGAGACATCGGGCCCGTCGTTGTCAGCGCTGAACGCGGCGATCTTTCGCCCAGCCTCGTGGAAGACCCGGTTGAAGACCTCGCCCAGCTCGAGTCGGGTTTCAGACTTCCGGTCGTTCTGGATAGCGGCGATCTTGCGGGCCAACATACGCGTGTTGGAGCGCAGCACGTCCAGCCCGATCTTGGCCGCATCCGTACCGCCGCTGCCGTCGATCACCGCGTACAGCGGCACCCCTGGTACCTGCAGCAGGCCGTCTTCATTGACCCGCCGCTTTCGGCCAGTGTGTGTTACCGCTACCGCGTCTACGATTTGCATACACAAACCATAGAGTTCCTGGCACTAAATCACAACGACACCGCTTGTCGAACGCGTGCGTCGAAGGCAACATCCGACTCGTCACTCACTGGAGAAGAGCACCACTATGACCGCGTGGGTTGAGCTGAGCCTCTTAGCGGGCCTGTTGATTGCTTCGGGCACCGTCACCGCCATGTGGCTAAAGTCCGACGAGAGCGGGGTCCCCGGTGACAACGACGACAGCGGCTTTTGGGCTGGCTCGGACCGGTCGAGCTGCGGTGGCTGCGGTGGCTGCGGTGGCTGCGGTGGCTGCGGCGGCTGAGCCCGTCGAATCAAGAAAGAACACACACGGAACGCGCAATCATGGGTAGTCACGGCGACGCCGGCATCGTGGACATCAACTTCGAGCTGCTCGAGCACCTCCCTCTGTCCCACTACATCCTCCAGGATCTGGAGAGAGCCGTGGTGGCCATCGCCACCGAGCTGGGCTCCCACGTCAGGTGCCTGGCGCTGTACGGCAGCGCCGCCCGCAATGAATGGAACCCGGCGACCAGTGACGTCAACCTCCTGGTCGTGCTCGACGAGATGCACTACGCGGCGCTGGAGCCGCTGCAGTCGTTGTTGTCGCGGGCGCGACGCCGGGGCCGGGTGATCCCGTTGATCTTGACGATGACGGACCTGCAGGAGGCCACCGACGTCTTCCCGATCAAGTTCGACGACATCAAGCGCCACCACGTGCTCCTCGGCGGCGACGACGTGCTCACCGACCTGGAGGTCGAGCCACGCGACCTGGCGTTCGTGGCCGAGTTCAAGCTCCGCAATGTGGAGTGGCGGCTCCGCCAGGCCTTCGTCAGCAGCTTCGGCGACCCCCGGTGGGAGGAGGAGCTGCTGCTGACCCATTTCGCCTCGGCCATGTTCCCGCTGCGCGCGGCGTGTCGAGTCCTGGGTTACGAGACGCCGAGCTCCACGTCCGACGCCATCGCCACGGTGGAGCGGGCGCTGAACGTCGACGCGGGGGTCTTGCGGGTGCTTCAGGAGCTGCACAAGACCAAGGCCAAGAAGAGCCAAGGCGAGCTCACGCAGCTCTACCTCGACTTCTCGCTGTTCATCCACGGGGCCGTCGACAAGGTCAACGCCCTCAATCGATAGGGGCTCGAGGCAGACATGAGCCTTCGCGTCGGTCTGGGGCTTCGCCCCGAGCTCTGGGACTGGACGCTGGAGCACGCCGAGGAC
>JAAZYN010000106.1:8436-8683 GCA_014239625.1 Myxococcales bacterium
CTGATCGTCGATGACGTGATGCACATGACCCCGTCTGCGGTCGCCCGGCACTTACGCCCGTTTCGGGACGCAGGTCTGGACGTCGTGGTTCATGGCGTCGGGCTGTCGCTGGCGAGCGTCGACGGGCCGGACCGAGAATACGTTGACAAGGTCGCCCGGATCCTCGACGCGCTTGAAGCGGAGACCTACAGCGAGCATTGCTCCTATCATCGGATCGGCGGGGCGAGCGTGGGGCAGTTCCTCCCGG
>JAAZYN010001070.1 GCA_014239625.1 Myxococcales bacterium
GACACCGTCGCCCTGGGTCGCCTTCAAGACGGTCGGGCGCGGTCTTCGGCGCGGTCTTTCCGGTTGCCTTGGGTGGCGACAACACCCCCACACCGCCAGAACCCATGATCGGCTGCTCCAGTTGCGCCTTCATCAGCTCCCCCCCGAGCGACAAGACCTGCGACTCGATCGCGCGCCGCTCTTTGTCCAGGACCGCCCGTTTGGTCTGCATGTCCACGATGGCTCTACCCGCTCGCTCGATGGACTTGGCGACCGACTCGCCCCCCGCGAAGTGGCCGCCTGTGACGTTCCAGACACCGTCGCCAGGGGTCGCCTTCAAGACGGTCGTGCCGATCTGTCGACCGACCGCGAGGAGCCCGGCTGACTGAACGTCACGGCTCTTGTTTTCCAAGGTGTCAGCGCGCTCGCGGAGCCTCTTCAGTTGCTCCCACTTCTTCGCCAGCTCCGCGTCTCGCGGCTTCGCCGGCATGCTCCTGAACATCGGTTCCCCGGCGCTGAACAGTGCCGCCATCACGAGCTGATCGATCGCCATGATCGCCCCGGTGTCCTTGGCCAGCAGCGCCGCCCGAAGGCCCTCGCGCTGGGCGTTGGCGTAGGACTTGGAGCCATCCGCCAGGTCCCTGGCGAAGCTACCGCTCGTCGAGAAGCTCAGCCAGTCTCCCGACAACGCGACGTGGACCGTCTTCCACTCGGGGACCGTCAGGGACCACGTCTCGGCGCTCGCCCCCGGCGCCACCAGCTTGGCCTCCACCAGCTTGGCGAAGGCGGCCCTGGCTTTGGCCTTGTCGGACACCTTCAAGACCACCGCGCCGCCCGTCGCCTGGTCCGGGTTCGCGGGGAACGCCGTCAGATCCATGGCCATCGCAAAGCCGGCTTCACCGTCGAGGGCCGCCATGACGTCGGCGTCCAGATCGATCCCGAGCGCCGTCTTCGTCTCCTCGGACAACCGCTCCCACGACCCGCCGTCGGCGACGAACGCGACGCTCAACAGGCGCTTGAGCTCCGCTCTGTCAAAGACGCCGTGCACCAGCAGCGTGGGAGACTGCGTCATGCCCTTGACGATCGCGGGGGCGGCCGTGCCCTTGCGCACGATCGTTCGGAGCAGCGCGTCTTTGCGCAAGGCCAGCCGCATGCCACCGGCCAGGCCATGGGCGCCAAAGGTCCCGTCACCGGTGATGGTCGCGACGCCCCCGAAGGTCATCCGAAGCAGCTCGTTTTCGGCCTTCAGTCGAGCCGTCCGGCGACGAAACCAGCTCTTCTGCTCGAGCAGGTAACGCTCGAAACTGGCGATGCGCGCCTTGTTGTCAGCGGCTTTCGCGTCCTGCAAGGACTTCAGGGTCCCCTCGTCGGGCTCGAAGACGCGGGCGTCGATGCGTTTGGACGCGCGCTTGTGGACGACGTCGATGATGGACCCCAGGTCCAGCCAGCCGCGCACGTTGCCGCCGCCACCGAGGGCCGCCAGATCGTCGGTCATGCGCTGGGACGAACGGAGACCGTCCGGGGCCGCGCCAGTCGCGATCGCCGTCGCCAGCTCCTCGAGAGGCGCTCGCCGGCCGAGCGCGACCAACAAAAACAGGTGTTTGTCCCGCAACACGGCCACGCCTTCGCGGCCCAGGCTCATGACCTGGGCATCGCCTTTGGCCTTCCAGCTGAGCGACGCTTTCATCGCCGCCGCGGCCTCCTCCG
>JAAZYN010001071.1 GCA_014239625.1 Myxococcales bacterium
TAGACGACAAGAGAGTACGAGACGGACGCCAGTCCAGCCGCGCCGCCCCTCGCGTCCAATCTCCAGGAGCTCGTCAGCCACCGTAGATGCCAGCACCTCGAGAGCGCCTATCGGTCACGTTTGCGCCGGATCGACGTCCACAGATCTCGGCTGTGAGCTCGCGTCGGCCCGATCACCGGGGGAAGCGTCGTAGGTCTCGGGCCCGGAACGGCTTCCACTCGGGCGTCGCGATCCCGCGGCCGGCGATGTCGGCGGCCCGATACCAGGGCGAAATCGCCGCCGCCGAAGGGTTGACGAGCACGTGGAAGTCCTGCGCTGGCATGAAGCTCTGACCGAGCAACAGCACGGTCTCGCCATTGGACGAGCGGGCTTCGTCGAGGACCATCACCGCGTGGCCCGGAAACCCTCCCTGCACCAGCACGTCGCCGGCGCCCAGGCGCGCCGGCTCGCGCCGTGGAAGCTCTCGACTCAGCGAGGCGGTTCCGGCGTACATCATCAGCGTCCTCAGATAGCCATCGAAGGTGGCCCGAGAGCGACTCGGGGGCGCGCTCTTGACCCACTTGACCTTGTTGCCGCGGACCTTTGTGCGCCAACCCTGCCGCCACTTCTTCCACGGGACGGCGGTGTTGTTGGTGAACCGGAAGCTGATCTGATCGGCCGTGCCGCGCTGCCAGAGGTATTCGCTGCGCAGCCGAATGATAGCGTCGGCGCACTGCTGCAGGTTGCGCTTGCCGGTGCTCAGGTCGACGACAGCGTAGTGTGCGCCTTGATTTGGCTTGATCGTGCCATCGTAGTGGCGAACCGGGGTGCCCTGGGGCTTCAGGTCGAGCGCCCGCAGCCACGCGCCAAAGCTGCCTTTGGGCATGGGCGTCCGAGCGAACCCTGCTGGCGGCGCGATGCTGGCGATGGTGCGGTCGGCATGCGCCGGCGGCGTCGCCAACAGGCTGGAGAGGACCATCACGATGAGGTTCATGTTCGCCGCAACAACGCGGGGCGGTCGTTGATTCCGTGCTCGGGCGAAAAGGCGTATTGTGCTGACGTCATGCGGTTCGTCTCACCCTCCCTGCTCATCGCTCTGTCGCTCTCGGCGGCGGGGTGCCCCGGACCGTCCGAGGTCGAGGCGGCCGAGACGGATGGAGCGCTCGCCCATGACGCGGTGGTCGACAGCCCCGCGGACGGGTCCGAAGATGTTGGAGGCGCCCCCGTCATCGTGCCGACCGACCCGGGCTCCGTCCGCTTTGACTTGACGGGCCCGGGTTTCACCGACTTTCCGTTCCCCAGTGACCTGAGGCTGACCGCCTCTAGCGCGCCAGACCTCAGCAGGTTTCCGACGGAGGCCGGGATCGAGCTGCTGTCGCTGGCCATCGCCGAGGTCGAGTCGGGGGTGTCGGGTTTTGGGCCCCTCAGCTCCGTATACATGGGGTTGCACGTCGACATCGACCCGAGCACCTTGCCGGCAGACCCGGCCGCCACGCTGAGCGACGACGCCAGCGTCTTCATCATGGACATCACCCCCGGCTCACCGACGTATGGCCAGCGCGCCCCCGCCGACGTTGTCTTCGTCGAGCAGGGCGGCGGCTATTGGCCCGCTCGAACCCTCGCCATCCACCCCCTCTACGGGGTGCCCCCCCGCCCCGCGACGACCTATGCCGCGGTCCTCACGTCGTCGGTGCGGCAGCCGGATGG
>JAAZYN010001072.1 GCA_014239625.1 Myxococcales bacterium
CGCCGACCATGACCGATCTGACCTTCAGCGGCGGGACGATGATGAGTCACGGCGGGGCGATCGCCATCGACGGCACCAGCGACCTCAGCTGCACACGCTGCGACTTCTTGAACAACTCCGCGGGTGACGGCGGCGCCGTCTGGTCCGACGCCGCGCGGTTCGACTGCGAAGACTGCAACTTCAACGGCAACATAGGCAACAACGGCGGCGGCGTGTACTTCGGCACCGGCGGCGGCGACTTCGTCAACTGCGCGTTCTGGAACAACACCGGCTTTGCGGGCGGAGGGATCTACATGGGCGGGTCCAACAGCGACGTCGGCCTGGTCAACGTGAGCTTCTACTCCAACGGCGCCAACGGCGGCGCCGTGTCGGCCCCCGGTGAGGGCACGCTCAGCATCGAAAACGTCGTCGGCTACTCCAACGACGGCGGCGGGATCGCATGGGACCTGCCCAGCGGCTACTCCTGCGCCAGCAGCTTCACCCAGTTCACGTTGACCAACTGCACCACCCTGGGCGTTGACCCCTTTGTGCTGGGTCCGACAAGCGAGCTCTTCCTCGAACAGACGACCCCGCCTGTCAACGGGGGCGACGACGCCATCGCCAACGGCGCCAAGAGCCCGGTCAACTGGTGGCAGAGCATGACGACCGATGAGAGCGGGGCGCCGGATCAAGGCACCGTAGACGCTGGAGTCCACTATTGAGCGTTGGGGCTGGACGAAACCGCGCGGCGTGAGGCAGGCTCGGTTCCGAATCATGACGACCATGGACCCACCCGCGCAGGATACCGGGAGCGATCTCGGCGACACCATCGAGGCCGGGCTCGAAGTGCGGGCTCAGTCCATCGTCGCCTCGGCCGTGGAGCTCGCCGAGCAAGGGGGCTTCGAGGCGGTGCGGGTCCGAGACATCGCCGCTCACGCGGGGGTCGCGCTGGGTACGCTGTACAAGCGCTTCTCGAGCAAAGAGGACATCCTGGTAGCGGCGCTGGAGCAGGAGGTCGCGCTCCTGGAGCGCTTCATAGAGAGCCACCCGCCTGCCGGTGACGGGCCGCTCGAGCGGATCGAGTCGTTCTTTCGCATGATCACCACCGGCCTCACGGCTCGAACCAAGCTCTCCCGGGCGATCCTGCGGGCGACCGCGACAGGTGATCCTCTGCTGAGCGACAAGACCGGACGCTTTCACCGTCGGATGACCACCTTGATGGAGCGGTCCCTGCTCGGCAGTGGAGAGCGTCCGGAGGAGCTTGCGGGTCTCGGCGATGATGACCTGAAGCGATTGTCATTTCTGATGGCGCAGCTTTGGTGGGCGGGCCTGGTCGGTTGGATGGGCGGCCTGTTCACCCTCGACGAGGTGACCCGCCAAGGCTCCGATGGCGGCCGCCTGTTGTTACTGGGCGCTCGAGCGAGCGTCGACGCCAAACTGACCAAGAGAGAAGAGACCCCATGACGTTGGTTCAAGCCGCATACGAGATTCTCGTCACCCTGTCGATCTGCGACGGCGACTACGATGAAGACGAGGGCAAGGTGATCCTGGACTTCCTCAACGACAACCACGATGGCTCGTTCGACATCGCCGAGGCGAACCAGCGCTTGATGAGCCTGGACAAGGAGGCCATCGAGTCGCACTTCGGGACGCTCTGCGCCTGGGTTCGCGACAACTCCAGCCAGGACGACCGCACGGCCCTGC
>JAAZYN010001073.1 GCA_014239625.1 Myxococcales bacterium
CAGTCCGCGGTGGCGTAGATGATCACCGTCGAGCCTTCGACGGACGTGCCGTCCAGGCGCGGGGTGGTGACCGAAGACGGTCCGCTCGGGGTGAGCCCGGTCAGCCCCGGCGCGGGTGGGCTCGCGGTGGGATCGGCCGGCTCCTGTAAGCCGTCGCAGGCGGAGCCGGCGACGACGATCGAGAGGGCCGCTGCCCACCGAGAGATGACATGCGTGTGAGTGTTCATGCGCAGAGCTCCATGATCAACCGCTCGAGCACCGTGTTGTTGTCCAAGCCGGACGATTTGAGAAAACAATCGCTGGCGTAGAGCTGCTCCACAGCGACCCGCAGTGACGGTTCGTCGAATTTGGGGGCCTGCGCCCACAGCTTCTTCGCCTGAAACGGGTGTATCCTCAGCGCCTTGGCCAGGGAGTCCTTGGAGTGACCCTGGTGGCGGGCAGCCCACACCTGCCAGAGCAGGCGATAGTGGCGGACCAACATCGCCAGGATCCGCAGCGGTTGCTCCCGGTGGTCGAGCATGGCGTTGAGGTGTGTCAGCGCGTCCTGCACCCGGCGCTCGCCGACCGCGTCCACGAGCTCGAAGATACTGTGCGCGCGGGTCGAGGCGAGGACCGCCTCCACCGCGTCCGACGTGATGGGCGCGCCGCGGCCGACGTACAGGCTCAGCTGGTCCATCACCAGGCGCAGTTGGAGCAGCGTGTTGCCGACGAGCTCGCCGATGAGGCGGGCGGTCGGGCCGTCCAGGCGATGCCCCTGGGCGCGGGCCTCCTGTTGCAGCCAGCCCGGCACCTCTCGCTGCTTGAGCGGGTCGAAGCTCAAGATGGTGCCGTGCTTCTTGATGCGCTTGCTCAGCCTGCTGCTGCCGTTGAGCTTGCTGGCGACCAGGATCAGCGTCGCACCGCGCTGCGGCTTGTCCGCGTAGTTGGCCAGCTCATCGCGGTCCGAGACCCGCCTCTTTTCGTCCAGCTGCTCGGCGGCGCGAACGACCACCGCGGTCTTGGGGTTGAACAACCCGATCGCGCGACACGCGCTGATGACATCCCTGGCCTTGACGGCGCTCTCGGCCATGTCCACGCGAGTGACGGCCAAGGCGTCACCCGGGTCACCCACAGCGTGCTCGAGCACCAGCCGCAGCGCCTCGTCGACGAGCAGCCGCTCGCCACCCTGGATCAGGTACAGGGGCTTGGTACCCTCACTGCCCAGTTGATGGTTCAACGCGCGTAGATTCATCGATTTGCGGGACTCCCCCGTGGGCTGGAAGCGGTCGACCGACCAGCCAGGTTGTGTTCGCCCGTGAGAGACGACTCTATCGACACTGCAAACAGGTTGAAAACCCATTCTCAACTTTGTGCACGCAACATCACCGGGTGCGGCGGGTCGGCCGCACGGAGCGGGGTCACCGGCCGCCCCGTCGACCGCCTGGAGCCTACCTCGGCCCGTCGTCCACGGGTGGCCGCGACCTGGCCCACCGAGCCACGGGTCTCGCCCGTGACCTCATCGGCCGCGTCGCGAGTTGGGCGAGGTGGCGCTCTTCGCGCCTGGGCACGCCGTCGTGTGCCGAAGAGCGATGGGAGGCCCGTTTTGACATCGCCCTGCCGGTCACCTAACTTCGAGGCTAGCCCGGAACATTCATGGAACTTCGAGCGAAACCAAGGAGGCGTAGTGCTGCCGGGTGTGGCAC
>JAAZYN010001074.1 GCA_014239625.1 Myxococcales bacterium
TTACGTTCTCATTCGCCCCCCGCCGCCCCGGGTCTGACGGCCGTGATCGAAGCCCTCGGGAGCAGCGACAAGAACGCGACCACGAGCCTCCTGGATGCGCTTGGCGGTTTCCCCGACATTGTGCAGCACCGCGACATGGGCACTGGCATGATCAGAGTCGGCAAGGGCGGTCTGAGCACCAAGGACGCCCAAAAGCTCGTGCAGAGAATCCAGAAGCGCATGAAGTTCTGGTCCGATGACAGGATGAAGTCCAAGGCGACGCGCGTCATCCTGGAGATTGGGGGCCACATTCAGGCGATCAAGTCAGGTGTCTTCAGGACATGAACCTCGCGCCGCCGCGAGTGCCAGGGACGGCCGATGTTGCGACACCGGCCGTTCTTCTGCTTTGGTGCGGTTCGCGGTTCGAGACCCACGGTGTGCGACCCACCCACTGTGGTTCGGTTCAACCAGGGCCCGACGCGCACCGTGGGCTCGCCGCCGGTCGCCATGGCCTCGCGCCCCGCCAAGCCAGGCACGCAAACACACGGCGCTGGAGCGCTCAGAAACTGATCGCGACGGCGAGTGCGCTGAGGGTCGCCGCGGCCGCGATCCCGTAGGTGATCCCGGCTCCGACCTCCAGGCTCTGCCCCTCCCTCTTGAGCTGGTCATAGCGCGCTTGGGTGCGGTTCGAGGCGGTCGCGCCGTATTGTCTTGCCTCGACGCCCGCGTTGTTGGCGGCGACGATGAGCCCGGTGCCGACTCCCACGGCCACCACGCTGAGGACGCTCAGCGCCCAGCCTTCCGCGGGAAATGCCTTTGAAGGCTGGGGCAGGGCCCGGATCGGTTCCAGCGCGACCCCGATCTGCCGCAGCTGCCCAGGTTTGAGCGCGATCTTGGCGCGGTAGGGATCGCGACCAGTGGCCGTAACAGTCAGCTCGTGATGCCCTGGACTCGCCTGCCAACGCACCGTGCCGTCCCTGATCTGCGCTTTGATCTGCACTCCATCGAAGGTGATGGTCGCGTCCGGTGGCACGCCCGTGATCTCGATGTGCCCTGGCGCGTCGGGCGCGACGAACTTCAGGGACAGGCTCGCGCGCTTGCCCCGCTCGATGACGAGCCACTCCTCCGCGTCGGTGAACCCCTTGAGCCGCCCTCGCACGCGGTACCGTCCGAAGGTCATCCAGGTCCGCACCGGCGTAGCGCCGACCTCCCGGCCATCAAGGAAAACGTTGGCGCCGCTCGGACTCGACCGGATGAGGGCGCGGCCATGGCTGGCCGACACCTTCTTGCGGAGGTGGTGGAGGACTCGGTCTACGGCATCGCGGTTCGTGGCCTTGGGGGCCTCCTCGAGGTATCGCTCGAAACCGTCGATGGCTTCCGTATCGCGCCCAGCTTTCTGCAGGCACTTTGCGATATTGAACAAGAAAATGGGGACGGGGTCGATCGCATAGGCCGCCGTGAACTTGGCCATGGCGCCGTCCCATTGTTTGGCGACGAACAGCTTCTCTCCATCCACGTAAAGACGGCGCGCCTCGGGGTGCCCCGCCATCGAGAGGCCAGGCCCGAGCAATGTGCCGGCGAAGAGGGCGACGGCGACCGCCATGGAGCCGGTCAGTTTGGTTGAACGCGAGATTCGCCAGGCGATGTCGTCGCTGGCAAGGCGCGAGACCGACGTCGTAGCAGCGCTACGTCGAGGTCGAGC
>JAAZYN010001075.1 GCA_014239625.1 Myxococcales bacterium
ACATCGCTGCACGCCCAGCGGATAGCGGTGGGGATGAAGGATGGCTGGGCCGCGTCGATGACGTCTTGACGCCGATCCTCGCACTGCTCCGCTGCGGGCGCGTCGCCGCCGGGGGTGTCACACTTGGCGCCTACGCAGTCGGCGGGGGTGGGGTCGTCGGCGGCGCAGCCCGAAGCGATGAAGCCGAGCACGGACAGGGCGGCGAAGGTGATGTTGATTCGCATGGTCTCTCTTATTCTCTTGGGTGGCGAAGCGGCGTATCGTCTAGGGGTCGGCGGGCGGGTCCGTCGGTGGGTCTGTCGGCGGGTCCGTCGGGGGCGGCTCGGGTTTCTCGGTCGGCCCTGGAGCGTCTTCGGTCTCCAGCTCGCAGGTGAAGCGGTTGAAGCGCGTCGAGCCGTCGACGACGACGTTGGCCGTGGGCATCGTCGCTGCAAACTCGAAGACATGCAGCTCGCGGGCCAGATCGCGCTTCAGAATCGCCACCTGGACCACGTCGTGGATGAACTCGGCTTTGTCACGGGCCGTGCACATGTCCCAGTACTCATCCACCGCCGTGTCGTGGGCGTCTTGGTCCTCGTCGTCCTTCAGGTGGTCCAGCAACATCTGCTGCGCCGGGCTGAGGCTTCCGCTGCCGTCGGTGACCGCCCCCTCCAGGTTGGCGATGAAGCCCGCCTTGATGCTGGCGACGTCGATGGTCTCGAGGTCGGTCGGGGCGAAGTCCACCAGCGCGCAGCGCTCGTCACTGAACAGGGGGCGGGTGAAGTCGATCGTCAGCACGTCCGTGATGAAGTTGTCATCCACGATCCCGGCTTTCTCCAGCTCGTCCACGTATTTGGTGTCGATCTTGGCGCGCTCCGGGTACGCGAAGGCGAAGATGGTGTCGCGAAACGGCTCTCCTTCACCGTTGGTCAGACCGGCCACGCTATGCCCCGTAGCCTCGAGCTCCGCGATGTAGTCGGCGGTCTCGATGGAGATGCTGCCGAAGCTCTTGAGCTCCGGGTCGAGCATGAAGTCGGCCTTGACGCTCCGCATGTCGCTGTCGGCGAAGTCGGCGCCATTGTCCAGGTTCACCTGTTTGGGACAGAACAGCGGCGCCAGCAGGTTCTTGACGTCCCCCTGGGATTGCCAGAACGCGAGCCGCACCGGGTTCCACTCGCGGTTGCCCTGGTTGACGATGCTCTCCATGCGCGAGCCGGAGCGCTTGCTGCCGAGGTCGTCGTTGGCGTCCACCAGGTCGGAGGCGCCAGGGGTGTCGTGGTGCCCCTCCCAGTGCAGCCACGGCGTGTCCAGCTCCTTCATGACGAGGCCCCCGGCCGTGTGGCATGCGGCGCAGCGGCTCGTAGCGTCGGGGCGGATCATGTCGGTGGAGTCTCCGAACCACGCCCACTTGCCGCCCTCCGCGGCATAGTAGTTGAACAGCTTGGACTCGGCGTCGAAGCTCATCACTTCGACGTTGCCCGGCAAGCCACCGGACGCGCCGACTCCGAACAAGGAGAAGAACAGGTGCCACTCCTCGCGCCCGTTGCACTCGCGGGTCACGGCGACCCGATAGGAATCCGGCGCGTCCAGGATCTGGGCGGTCTCACTGACCACGTATGAGGAGATGCCGGCTTTGGGGTTGTCGACGCTGCAGCCCTCGGTGTCGTTGGCGCGCAGCTTCGCCATGATCGCCTGAAAA
>JAAZYN010001076.1 GCA_014239625.1 Myxococcales bacterium
GAGCGCCTTGGCAACGCGGTGGAAGCGGCGGAGGCGGTCGCCCTCTCCCTCCTCGAGTTCCCCCAGGACCTGCGTGTCGGCGCCGCCGCCTCCGTCATCACGACCGAGATGGCTGACAACGCCCACACGGTGTACCTGAAGGACACCTCGGCCAACCAGGTCTGGCACACCGCGAAGGCCTCGCTCGCCAACATGGCGGACGAGCCCATCACGATCGACTCCGACCGGCATGCGGTTCGCGCCAACTACGACGGAGCGACCGTCCTGATGCAGGTCGAGACGCACTCGGTCCAGGAGGTCAAGCTCTCCGTCGCCGCGCGCAAGTACGGCTTCTACAGCGGGGAGCTGGCCGACATGGTGATCAAGCGCATTCGCATGGACCTCGACAACGTCGAGAGCACCGAGTAGGCACGCTCCGGGCATCGCGGATGCTCCAGTCCGCCCGGGCGCCTGCCCGGGTGGACCGCGCCGTGCCCTGCGAGGAGTCGCGCTGCGGAGGTGGGAGCACGTCCTGCGCCTGCTCCGTTTTTGCGTAGGATCCCGAGCATGCCCTCCATCGTCCTCAGCAACATCCACAAGCTCTACGACGGGACCTCGGCCGAGGCCAGCGCCGTTCATACCCAGGTCGACCTGCACATCGAGGGCGGGAAGGTCGGCCAGCTGAGGCCGCACGACCCCGAGGCACGCACGAGCGCGGACGTGACCGTGGTGGACGCGAGCACCTGGACCGTCACGCCGGGCCTCATCGACGGACACGGGCACATCACGGTGTTCGGGCTCTCGGCCGAGGACCTGGAGGCGTCCGAGGGCGCGGCCGGCTACGTGTACGTCGAGAAGATCCTCTGGCGCACCCTGGTCGACGGGGGCGTCACGACCCTGCGCGATGTCGGCGGCGCGACACACCGCATGAAGCGCCTCGTGGACGAGGGTGTCTTCATCGGGCCGCGGCTCAAGATCGCGATCTGCATGCTCTCCACCACGGGCGGGCACGCGGACTTCCTCGGGCCCGACCGTTGCCACGGGGAGCTGCAGCGCTTCTGGGGGCCGGCGCCCGGTCGCCCCGCCAGCGTCGTGGACGGCCCCTGGGAGTGCCGCAAGCGGGTGCGCGAGCTGGCAGCCTGCGGCGCCGACCTGATCAAGCTGTGCACCTCACCGGGGGTGGCCTCGCCCTCGGACCACCTCGAGAACCAGGACTTCAGCGCCGAGGAGATCGAGGCCATCTGCAGCGAGGCCGCCGCGCGTGGACTGCGCGTGGCCGCGCACGCGCACTCGCAGTCGGGCATCGAGCTCGCCATCGAGAACGGCGTGCACGACATCCAGCACATCTCGTGGATGGATGAGCGCCTGGTGGAGCGCGCCTACGAGCGCGGCTGCAGCGTGACGCCGACCTCATGGACGATGGCCGTGCTCCTGAAGACGCCCGCCATCAGCGATTTCGTGCGCGACAAGGCCAAGCGTGCCGCCGAGGTGCACTCCGCCGCCGTACAGCACGCCCGCACCGGCGGCCTCAAGATCATCGCCGGCACGGACGCGGTCTGGCCCGGCATGCACGGGCGCAACTGGATGGAGATGGTGCACCTCATGAACGACGGGCTGAGCAACCTCGAGGCCTGGTACGGCGCCACGGGGCTGGCGGCCCCGGAGGTCGGGCAGCCCGACACGGGCACCCTGGTGCCG
>JAAZYN010001077.1 GCA_014239625.1 Myxococcales bacterium
CGATCATCAAGTCGGAACGGAGCGGGCGAGCACCTGCCTCGAGCTCGGCCTGGTGTACGAGGAGAACCTGGAGGTCGCCGATGACGCGATCGCGTCCTACAACGAGGCCCTCGAGTTGGTGCCGGGCCATGCGGTGGCGACCGAGGCGCTCCGGCGACTCAACGCGAAGGTAGGCGCTTGGGAAGAGGTCTTGACCGAGACGGAGGGGCTGGCCGCCGCGGCACACGATCCGGGCGATCAGATCACGGCCTGGCTGACCGCGGCCGAGGTCTGTCGGGACCATCTGTCCGATGGCGCCCGGGCGACGACGTTTTATGGCTACGTTCTCGAGCGCGAGCCGGACCACCCGAGCGCGTTGGTGGCGTTGGAGGCTCAGACGCGCCTCGACGGGGACTGGGAGGCGCTCGCGAGCATCCTGGAGCGCGAAGTGCAGTCCTTTTCGGATCCACCTGCCCGTTTGGCCGCGCTGCGGGAGCTGGGATGGTTGTATGAGAACCGCCTCGAGCGTCTCGAAGACGCCCAGGCCACCTACGAGGAGATCTTGAGCCTCCATGGCGACGACGCCCGCGCCTTGGTGGCCCTGGAGCGCCTCGCCTATGCGCGCGACGATCGGGAGCTGCTGGTCCGAGTGCTGAGCGGGCGCCTGCGGCACGCCACCGATCCGTCGGACGTCTCGGCGCTGCGGGTTCGGATGGCCGAAGCGCTGGAGGTGCTCGACGACGACGACGCGCAGTCGCACTACGAAGCCGCCTTGGCCACTGGGGTGCCGTCGGTCACCGCCGTGCGCGGGCTGGTTCGGACCGCCGAGCGCAAGGGCGACTCGCACACGTTGGCGGAGGCCCTGCGCCAGGAGGCGAGTCTGACTCTGCATCCGGTCTCCGCGGCGGCATGCCTGGTGCGTAGCGCGCTCATCACCGACGAGGAGCTCCAGGACCCCGAGAAGGCGTCGCGGGACCTGATCGAGGCGTTGGAGCTGGCGCCGGGTCACCCGGAGGCGTCTGCGGCGGTGTCGGGGCTGCTGCGGCGCCTGGGCGAGCACGCCCGCTTGGCCGAGGTGCTGGAGAAGGCGGCGGATGGAGCCAAGAACGGCGATCAGGTGGCCGATCTCCGCTTGGAGGCGGCGACGATACGTGCGGACGTGCTCGACGACCTGGAGACCGCCATCGACAAGCTGGCGAAGTCGGCAAAGCGGGCGCCCCAACACATGGAGAGCCATCGCAAGTTGGCCGAGCTGTTCGCTCGCCGCGAAGACTGGAAGGACGCCGTGCGGGCGTGGGACCAGGTGTTGATGGCGGCCCGTGAGGACCAGGTCAAGCGTCACGCTCGGTTGACCCTGGCGGACATCTTGGAGACCCACCTGGATGACCGGTTGAAGGCGGCGATGCACTTGCGCACGCTGCTCAAGACCTTCCCCGACGACGTGGAGGCGCTGAGCAAGCTGGTGAATCTGATGATTGGCGGCAACGCCTACAAGGATGCCCTGCCCGTCGCCAACGACCTGGCGTCGGCGATCGAAGAGGCGCCAGCCAAGGCCGACGCGTACCTCATCGTCGGTGACGTCAATCTCGAGCTGAACCGCGAAGAGGATGCCGTGCTCGCCTTCGAGAAGGCCATCGCGTTGGTCGGCCCTGGCGGCGAGGCGGGGCGGAGGTACACCGATCAGCTCCCTCAATTT
>JAAZYN010001078.1 GCA_014239625.1 Myxococcales bacterium
GGTGTAGCTCAGCAGCCCGACGATGATGGGCCAGGCGAGGGTCCACACCTCGCTGACGCCTATCTCCGCCGGTAGTGAACGATCGTCGTCTCTGAATGAGGGGTTCATCACATCAGTCCTGAAGCGTCGTGCGCCGCTCGCAACGCCGACCCGAACGCCAGCTCGGGTGCGGTAGGTTGCGATCGGTATGCGCTCGCCGACGCGTCGGTGAGTCACCGAGCTGCGGCTGGCTGGCGCGTCCTGCGTGGGGCTTTCGAGACGCCCTGTGGAGGTCGGTTCCGGCGCGCGGAACCTCTGCTCAACATGTCGTGTGTTGGAGTACCGGTACGTCTGGACCGTAGCCGCCGTACCAGAGGCTCTTCGACATAAAAGAGGAGGCGTCGCCGCGCGTCGTGATCGTGAATCGATCGTGGTGCATGTAACGTCTCCTGGTCGCTCAGCCTGCTGATACGTGGCCGCGCCAAGCCATTGTTGTCCGTTTCATGGCGGGCGGTCATGTCAATGTGATAGGTGCAGGCTAGGGACGAACTCGACCGGGTCAATAGCCGTTGAAGTTATTCGCAGATCGGAGAGACTGAATGCTGCAGGGAGCCATCATTGGTGGAGTCGTGGGCTTCATCGTCGCCTTCGTCATGCTCAAGAAGCGCTCCGGAGCTGGCAGGAGGGTCTACCAGGCTTTGGAGTCAGGCGGTGCGCCCGCCGCACGAGCGGTGCTGGACCCGTGGATCGCGCCCATCAACGGCCCCATCAAGCTGAGCAAGCTCCTGGACACCATCGAGAGGGTGGCGGCGTTGGCGATCATCGGAGACCTGGATGCGTTGAGAGCGGAGCTGGCGCGGGCCGAGGGGAAGCTCTCGGCGGTGGTCCAGGTGCAGGCCATGGGGCTGGTCGCGCTGGTGACCGAGGCGGAGGATCCCGCCCAGTGGGCCGCCGAGCTCGAGCAAGTGGCGCAGCGCGTAGAGGCTGAAGGCGGCGCCATGCTCAAGCTCGTCAAGCGCAACACCCGATGGATGGCGGACGTGGCCAGAGAGCTGAGCGGGGAGGGGGCCGTCAGCTACGAACACAAGCAGGCGTTGGCCAAGTATGCCGGACAGATGGGGCCGTTTTCCAAGCCCCTGCTGTTCAAGTTCCTGGCGAAGGCCACCGAGGCGTCGGGTGGAAACCCGGACCCCTTCACGGCGCGCTACAAGGCTGCGTTGCCACGTCCCTGACGGCTCGTGCCCGCATCCTGTCAGCGGCCGGAGGGCCCCGGTGGTGTGCTGGCTGCCACCGTGGGGTTGGAGGGGACGCTACAGCGGCGCCGTGGCTCGGGTGAGCGTCAACCCGATGGGCGCGAGCTCGTGCGCCTCTGCGACTGGCGCCAGCCCATCGGGACGCCGTGACGGGTGGGCAGGCTGGAGAGACCCCGCGCGCAGCCCGAGCCTGGGGCTGTCTACGCGGCCTGACCGCCAGCCTATTTGACCGTGAACAGAGCATTGGCGGGGCTCAGGAAGATGCCGCCGACGGTGACGTCCACCTCGTAGATCTCGCCGCTCTCAAACGAATCGTCGAGCCTCAGGTTGAAGATCCAGGCCTCGCCGTTGTACCGAAAGTCGTCGCTCGAGCTGCTCGGATCACCTGGGTTGTCTTGCCCATCGATGGACAGCGCGGCCTGACTGCCGGCAT
>JAAZYN010001079.1 GCA_014239625.1 Myxococcales bacterium
GACGACCTGATCACGACACACGGGGGCCATGTGGTGAGCCCTTCGGGGCGCTCGAGAGAGCCGCCCCTGCGACGGCTGGTGGTGCTGACCTCGGCGGCCCTGATCCAAATGGGTCAGGCCAACGAAGCGACGACGCTCCTCGGAAAGTGGCTGTCGATGCCGGTCACCAAAGAGCCTGGCCTGGAGGCGCTGCGCGGGGTCGCGGCGGTGCGTGCGCTGGATACGTTGTTCGCTTCCCAGATGGGGCCCCTCGCCGGCGCTGACGATGCGGCGCGTCACGCCGCGGCGCGAGCGTTGGCTTCCTTTGGAGGAGGTGTGTTTGCCCTGGGGGCCGCCGACTGGCTCCAAGAGAGGGCTCGCCCGGTGCTGACGCCCAGCCGCCCAGAGTCGCTCCGGGCGGCCAAGGCGTTGATCAAGGAGCTCGCCGTGGAGCTGTCGCGGAGAACGTTGAGGGGCAGGTTGGGGCTCGGGGGACCGGGCTGCGCGCTGACGTGCCGAGCGCTCAGGGAGAGCTGCGACGGCGCTTGTCCCCAGTCGCCCTGCGTCACGCGCTACAAGCGCTGCCTGAAGACCTGTAAACGCCGCAGGGTCGTGACCGTCAAGCCGCGCCGGGACACTTGCCGCTGAGCATTTGCGGCCGGCCGCCGCTCGGGCGACAATGCCCAGCGATGGATGCTCCGCCGCCCGCCGATTACACGCCCCCGAAGTTGCCCGCGCCGGTGCACATGCGGATCGGCACGGCCGGCCACGAGCTGGACTGCCACCTGCTGGCGGCTGACGCCCTGGGCGGCGCGCTCACGGTGGCTGAGCCTGACGCGGTGGGTGGCCGGTTCCTGCTGTCAGGCGCGACCGGGGCCATGGCCAGAGTACGGTTCGTGGCTGAACACATTCGCAGCGACGGGGCCAGGTTAGTCTTCCGCTGGCTCCTGGTCAGCGCGACCGGGCGGCGCGGCAACCTGGTCAGCGTGCTCCGGGGGATCATGGGCATCAAGGCCCAACTCAGGGCCAAGAACGACGCCATCCCCGAGGGCCGCGTGCTGCTCTACGACGCGGTCGAACAGCGCCTGCAGATGCTCAAGTTACCGCCGCCGGGGTCCGATCAGATGGGGCCGACCGAGCGCGTTCTATACGGCGGCGCCCTGGAGGGCCCCGTCGCCACCCAGCCGCCAGGCGCTCTAGTGCCCGACTCATCGCCCGACCTGGGACCAGCTCTGGAGGCGGCCCCGGCCCCGGCCCTGGAGGCGGCCCCGGCCCCGGCCCCGGCCCCGGTTCCGCCCCCGCGGGCGGCGACGCCCCACCCTCCGCCCGCCTATCAAGCTCTCGAGGTCGGCGAGAACGCGACGCTGCCGGCCTACACTCCGGTCGGCGTCTTCGATCACCGAGCGCCGGGCCCGGAGCGCGCCTCGAGCCCGCCGGCGACGCAGCTGGCTGACCCACTCGAGCCCAATACGTATGCCCTCGAAGAGGCACCGCCGAGCTCGCCCCCGGTCACCCGAGGCCCCCCCGAAGACCGCCCCCTTCTCACCGGCGAGGAGACCGTCGGCGCCCCTCGCTGGCCCCCGGCGGCGACCGAACCCACAACCACGGCAAGCCTCCCGGCGACCGACCCGGCGACCGCGCACACGCCCAACGCCCCGACGCTGCCCCGCTGGAGCGCGCGGG
>JAAZYN010000107.1 GCA_014239625.1 Myxococcales bacterium
ACGCGCTCGTAGCGCCTGCCCATCCGAAGGTTGCAGCCGAAGTCTGGTGAGAAATACGGGTTAGAGGTGCGCCGAAGCCACACCTCACGCGCATCGTCGATGCCCGGCGGATGGGTTCAGGGGAGATGACGCCGAATCAGCACTTCACGCTCGATCTCGAAGACCTTGGACGGGATCTTCTCTTTGCCGGCGCGGCGCTTGCCACTCTCCAGCTCGAACAGCTCCGCGCCATGGGCCTCGAGGGCGTGCGCGGGCGCGATGTTCTTCACACCGATGAGCTGCATCCGGACGATGCCCGCGTCGGGGGTGCCGTCACCCGTGGTATCCAACGGTGTGACGGCGAGCACCCGGCTCAGCGCGCCCAGGGTGTCGCCAGCGAAGGTCGGCTGGGTGTGGTACCCGTCGTGATACCCAAGGTCCCAGATCGCGTTCTCGGTCGTGTCGCGGCTCGCCAACCCGAGGAGCCACCCGAAGACGAGCCCGCCGTAGACGACAGGCTCTCCCGACATGGGCCCCTGTCGCGATGACGAGTAGAGCCGATCGTAGTGCAGCGGGTGGGTGTTCATGACCCGATAGGTCCACTGGATGTGCTCGTCGGTGATGGTGCGACCGTTGGGGTGGACGATGATCTTCCCGGGCTCGAAGGTGTCGAGCAAGGTGGCGGTGGTGGTCACGCCGGCCGGCGCAAACGCCTGAGGATCAGGCACGGGGATGGCGAGCTGCGGCTCTGGCTCATAGGGGAACTCGGCGGCGGCGGCGATCCTGACGTCCGGATCGATGTCCCCCTCTCCCCGGCGCGGGACGAAGATCTTACGCCGATACTGCACGACCACGATCCCAGCCTCGTCCGTTGCCACCGTCTCGACGGTCACGATCCCGGGCTTGCCCAGCCCCCGATCCCGGCGCGCCAACACTCGCGTTTGGCCGAACAGCGTGGCCCCCGAGTATACCGGGCGTAAAAACCGGACGTCATAGTAGCCGAGGTTGGCGATGGCCTTCTCGCTGTCGTTCTGAACCCCCAACGACAGCGCCAGGTTCATCACCATGTGAGGTGCCGCCGGGAGACTCGCGTACCCCTGACTCTTCGCGAAGGCCTCGTTGAGATAGAGCGGGTTGGCCTCCATGAATGTTGTCGCGTAGGTCAGCATGACGCCGCGCGAGAGCGTCACGCCGCGCGGGTGCACGAACACCGTCCCCGGCACGAAGTCCTCGAGATAGTGCCCGTAGCTGGGGGTCGACACCCGCGCAGGGTCGACCTCCACGGCCACATCAGCGGCCATGGACTCAAACGCCCGCGCCGAGACCGTCAGGAGCCTGCCTCTACGCTTCCAGTCACCGCCGGTACTCACTTGGTGCCTCCTCGATCAGACATACCGTTGCAGCACCTGACGGGCCACGACCCGCAGCGCCAATACTTCCTCGGCGCCCTCGAAGATCGAGAACACCCTGCTGTCGACGTAGTAACGGCTCACGGCGTACTCCTCTGCATAGCCCATACCACCGTGAATCTGCATGGCTTCTCGCGCCACCCACTCCGCGATCCGCGAGGTCCACAGCTTGCACATCGCGGCCTCGGTCTGACCCCGCCCGGGCTCATCCAACAGGCGCGCGGTGTCATAGGTGAACTGGCGAGCGGTCTGCGAGACGGCGGCCATCTTCACGAGCTTGTATTGGGTGAGCTGGAACGCGGCGATGGGCTGGTCGAAGACCTTGCGCTCTTCGGCGTAGCTCAACGCTGCGTCGAAGGCGGCCTGCATGACCCCGGTGGCGCGAGCCGCGGTCTGAAGTCGCCCGCCGGCGAAGCCTTCCATCTGATAATAGAAGCCCATGCCGAGCCCAGCCTCGCCGCCAACCAGGTTGTCGTCGGGCACGAAATAGTCCTCGAAGAAGACGTCGAAGCTGTGCATGCCCCGATAGCCGATGGTGTCGATCGCGCGGCCCGTCATGCTGCCCCCACCGGGCTGACGGTGCTCGAAGCTGTGGCCATCAAAGCGCGGTTTCTCCGCCAGCACGATGCTCAGCCCCTTGTGGCGGGCCGACGGGTCCGGATCCGTGCGACACAGGACCATCAGCACATCGGCGTAACCCGCGAACGTGCACCACGTCTTCTGCCCGTTGAGCCTCCAGCCACCCTCGGCGCGGATCGCACTGACCTTGATGCCCGCCACGTTGGAGCCGAAATCGGGCTCCGTCACCGCCACCGCGCAGAGCGTCTCGCCGCAGGCCAGTCGCGGCAACCAGCGCTCCTTCTGCGCGTCGGTCCCCCCTTTCAACAGCGCCTTACTGAGGATCTCCGGTCGAGTGATGAGCGAGCCGGCCACGCCCAGGCTACCCCAGGACAGCGCCTCGGTGACCAGACACATGCCCAGGTTGTCGTGCTGCTCGTCGGGTTGGAGACCGCCGTACCGCTCGGGGATGGACAGCCCAAAGCAGCCCAGCTCAGCCACGCCGTCGATGATCGATTGGGGGATCAACCGGTCGTCGCGGTGAACTTCTTCGGCCACCGGGCGGACCTTCTGGTCGGCGAAGCGACGAAACTCGCGCATGATCATCGCGCGTTCTTCATCGAGGCCGTAATCGCCTGCACCCTCGCACCGGCGCACGAGCTCCGAGAGGGCCTCGATGTGCGCCACATCCAGGGCCTCTTCGACGAACGCGCGGACCGCAGGAGCGTCTACCGTCGCGCCCAACACCGCCGCGTCGACGCCCCACGCGCGCGGACGCGACCGCACTTCACTGCCCAAGCGACACACCGTCTCGGCGGTGAAGAAAGCCGCCAGCCCGGCGGCCAGCTCGACGTCTTTGGGGGTCCGGCCCGCGAACCCGGCGATGGACTTGGCGGCGGCGACCTCGGCGAGCATCGTGCAGAAACGAAAGGCGTCGATCTGGCGTCGATCGAGCAGGCTCATGGAGATGCGACCGTCTCTGGTGACCGACCCAGCGAGGGATACCGCTACCGTGGCCACCACGCTGTCGGCGGCCTCCAGGGCGGCGTGTGTTCGGCTGAGAGCGATGACCATAGATAAGGTACTCCGGTGTCGTTTGGCGGCGGAGTATAGCGACGCCCCGCGCCGAGGGCACCGTCTGAATCACCCAAGGGATGCCGAGCGTGATATCTTGTCGCGGTTGGGTCGCGGTCACTCCACCGTCAGCCGCCCCCCGCATGTTCGACCGCCCACCGAGGCGCCGAGGAGCCATGTCCGACGAATCCCCCAAACCTCCAAGTCGTCCAAGACCACGCCCAACGTCCAGCCGACCTTCGACGCCTCCCCCACCGAGGCCGCTCCAGATCGCGCGGAGCTCCTCGTCTTCCTCCTCTGTGCGAAGCTCCAACGGCGCCAAGGCCGGTGCCGCGCCCTCGCCGACTCGCAAGCTCAAGCGCAAGGAGACGCCGGGGGGCCCGACGACACCTCTTGCCGGCGAGAGCAAAAAGAAGAAGAAGCGACAGAAGAAGGCGCCCAGCGGCGAAGACTCAGCGACGCGGCGCGGCGCCTCCCCCCGAGGGACCGCGCGTTCGACCGCGGCGCCCCTCGCCAGTGGCTCGCCCCCCCCCGATCCGGCTGGATCCGCCCGCCGGGTGTCCCAGCGATTGACCGCGGCGCAGCGGCCGAACGCGAGCAAGCTCGGGCCCGTGCCTCCGCCAACCACCCCAAGCCGATTCGCCACCGCAGCTCACGCGATGATCCAACGCTGTGAGCAGGAGCTGACCTCGGCCGACGTCCAACCCCGACGAGCGGCCCGCCTGCACTACGAGATCGCCCGCCACTGCGAGGGGGCCCTGCGCTCTCGAGAGCACGCGGTCTATCATTTCCTCGCGGCCTACAAGCTCGCCCCCGACGACGCGAATGTGGTGCGGGGCGCCCGCCGCAGTCTCCTCGCCGCGGATCGCCACCTGGAAGCGCTCAGGCTCATCGACGCGGAGCTGCGGCTCACCCCGAACCCACATGACAAAGCCAACCTTCACCACCTGGCTGGGCGGGTCCACCTCGACGAGCTGGGATCCCGCAGCGCCGCGCGCACCGCGTTCGACCGAGCCGCCCAGCTGGACAGGGCCAACCCGGCTCACTGGTTGGCCCTGGAGCGCGCCGACAATCTGCCCCAGACGGCCATCGAGGTGCGCGCAAAACTCGCCGACCTGGGCGCCGACGACCCTCACTTCCGTGCCGCCCAGATCGCCGCCCAGGCTCACCTGTTGGAGCTTCACGATGCGACGGCTCAACGCGCCCCCAGCGAGCTGTACGACGCGGCGCTGAGGCTTCATCCGGACGCCCCGGAGGTGCTGGCAGCGCTGCGGCGCCTGGCCCACACCGAGGGTCGGTGGCAGGACCTGGTCACGTGGCTGCAGCGAGACGTCGAGTTGACCACGGACGATGCGCTCAAGAGCATGACGCTCTATCGCATCGCGCGGGTCCACGCGGACCGACTCGACAGCACGCCCGAGGCCGTCGAAGCGCTGGATCGGGCGGCAGAGCTCAGCCCGTCAGATGTCCTCGTGGCCGAAGAGCAGGCGCGTCTGTTTGAAGCCGAAGAGCGCTGGGAGGCGTTGGTGGCCGCGCTGGCTCGTCGGGTCGAGCTGACGACCAACCCGTCCGAGCAGCTGGCGATCATCGAACGCATCGGGCACCTCACCGAGCATCGCCTGGGCCGCCCCGACGAGGCCGCTCGATGGCACGCGAAGGCGCTCGACCTGGATCCGCTCCACGTCCCCTCTCTCCACGCCCGGGGCACGTACCTGCGGGTCACCGAGCGGTGGCAGGAGCTGGTGCTGATGCTGAGCGCCGAGGCCCGTGAAGCCGACACCACCGAGCGGCGCACAGCGGCGCATATGCGCATCGCCGACGTCTTCGGCAAGGAGCTCGGAGACCGCGAGAGAGCGGCGAGTCACTTCGCCAACGTCCTGACCCAGGACCCGGGTCACACGGTGGCTCTGGAGCAGCTCCTGCGCCTCTATCGGTCCTCCGGTCGCTGGCGCGAGATGGCCGAAGTCCTCAAACGGGCCATCGCGACCCCTGCGCTCAACGTGGATGTCGCCGACCGCGTCTACTATCTCTACGA
Organism: Myxococcales bacterium; assembly: GCA_014239625.1. Lineage (GTDB taxonomy): Bacteria > Myxococcota_A > UBA9042 > PHBI01 > JAAZYN01 > JAAZYN01. The sequence continues at coordinate 5,056 of JAAZYN010000107.1, forward strand.
GCTCGGTAGCCTCTACGAGGACCGACTCGACGAGCCCAACCAGGCGGTCGAAGCGTACCGAGCGATCCTCGATCTGGACGGTACCGATCTGAGAGCCGTCCGAGCCCTCGGACGCGCGGCGAGGCGAGGCGGCCGTGACGAGGTGACGTTGGAAGCGATCGACCGGGAGATCGGGCTGACCACGGACCGGGCTCGACAGGTGCGCCTCGACACCGCCGCGGCGACGCTTCTGGCAGGGCCGCTGTCGATGACCGATCAAGCGATTCGGCGCTTCGGCAGCGCGCTGGAGCGCGACCCGTCTCACTCCCCAGCGCTCAGCGGCCTGGGCCGACTCTATTACAACCTCGGGCGCTGGGATGACCTGCTCGACGTCTACCGGCGCGAGCAGGCGCTGCAGCCGATGGGACCGAAGGCCGTCAAGCGACTACACAAGATGGGCGAGATCGCGCTGGAGCGACTCGGCGACGCCCAGAGAGCCGCCCAATTCTTCGACCAGGCCGCCCGTCTGGACCCGACCCACGCAGCCTCGACCCTGGCTCGAGCCCACATCCTCAAGGGCCATCGCCGCTGGACGGAGCTCGCCGCCCAGCTGGACACGGAGCTCAAACACGCCACCCACTCCCACGACCGGGCCCGAATCGCCTACAAGCTCGGCGTCATCGCCGAGGAACGCTTGGCCAACGCCCAACGCGCGGGCGCCGCCTACGAGGTCGCGCTCAAGGAGAGGCCCGGCTTCACGCCCGCGGCAGATGCGCTCCAGCGATTGCGCACGCGGGCGGGAGATTGGCCGCGGCTCGTCACCGATCTGATGGGGCGCGCCGAGCGCATCCAGGACCGACGCCTCAAGGTCGCGTCGTGGATGCTCGCCGGACAACTGTGGCGCGATCGGCTGCACAATGCTGCCAAAGCGACGGAATGCTTCGAGGCGGTGCTGCAGACCCAGGCGGATTATCTGCCGGCCCTTCGGGCGCTGGCGCCGCTGCATCGACAGCAAGCCCAAGCCGAGGCAGTCGCCCGAACCTGCACGGCCATCGCGCGCAGCGTCTCGGCGCCGTCCACGCGCGCGGCGTACCTCGCAGAGGCGGCGCGGGTGGCCGAGGACAGCGCGGTCCGCCGCGTGACCCTGGAACAACAGCTGAGCGACTCGCCGGGTGACGCCCTCGCGCTCAACGGGCTGGAAGATCTCGCGCTGGCTGAGCTGGACGTCCCGACGCTCATCGAGATCGACCGAGCCCGCCTCGCCGACGAGGATCCGCGCACGCCGCTGGGAGACTCCCGGACGCGGCTGGCGGAGTCGCTCGAGATGTCCCTGAGGCCAGAGGCGCTGGAGGCATACAAGGAGGCGCTGAATGTGGACCCGGAGAGCCTCTCGGCGGCCGAGGGCTACGCTCGCATGGCCAAGGACGCGGGCTCGCCGGAGGCGTGCGTGGACGCCCTGGAGCGTCTCGCGAAGGTCCAGACCGATGGCGCCGCCGCCTGCGATGACTTGGTGAGGGCCGTCGACATCCTCCGCGACACAGGCGGTCAGGGCGACCGCGCCGTGGACCTGTTGATCCAGGGATTGGAGGTCTCTCCAGAGCACGTGGAGGCAGCCGTGAAGCTGTCCGAGAGGCTCTTGAGCGACCGTCAAGTGGGCCGCCTGGTGGACCTGTTGAGCCACGCCGCGAGCCGGAGCGCAGATCCGGACCGAGCGTGTCAGCTGTGGGTCGAGATCGCCCGTCTCCAATCGGCCGAGCTCCCCACACCTGATGCGGGCGCGGCCATCGCGTCGTTGGAGAAGGTTGTGCAGGTTCGCCCCGAGCATCTCGAGGCGCGGAGCTTCATGGCCCGCATCTACGAACGCAATAACCAGTGGCCAGAGGCCGCCACCCAGCTCGCATACGTGGCGGCGCGGACCCCGGACCTCGCGACCCGCCAAGATGCTCGGCTCAAGCTGGCCGACATCTGCCGAGAGCGCCTCAACGATCACCTGCGAGCGCTGTCGGCGCTCAAAGAGTTTGTCGCCGAGGAGCCGGAGCGCCTCGACGGCCTCGAGCGTATGTTCGCGCTCAGCGTCGCGAGAGGTCTGGACCAGCAGACTGTCACCTGGGGCGCGCGGCTGCTGACGATGCTCGAAGAGCCGGTGGCGCGAGCGCAGGTCCACCGACAGCTGGGTCGACTTCACGCCCGCCGCGGGCACTGGGAGTTGGCGGGGCAAGCGTTACTCCAGGCCATCCCGGTGGAGGGCCCTGGCGGTGAGGCTGCGACCGCCTACCGGGCGTTCATCGACGCCCACGGAGACTATGAACGCTACGCAGAGGCGTTGGGCCACTACATCTCAGAGGATGCCCACCGACGACCCGAGGCGGCGGCCTTTCAGGCCCTCGCCACGGTCCAGCGAGACAACCTGCGAGAGCCGTCGGGGGCGATCGAGACGCTGCGCGCGGGGGTCCGCGCCTGGCCCAGGGACGTCCCGTTGCTGGGCACGCTGGCGAGCCTGCTGAAGTCCGAGGGGCGGACCGAGCCTGCTCTCGCGGCGCAGATAAGCCTCGTCGGTGCGGACGTGAGCCGGGCTGAGAGTTGGCGAGAGCTCGCCGCTACGTTCTTCTCGATGCGGCGCCGAGACGAAGCCCGGGTCGCGCTGGGGCCACTCGCGCTGCTGGGCGAGGCGACGGCCGAAGAGCTCGATGAGCTCTCGAAATACCCGCCAAAGCCAGGTCACGCTCGTCGAGGTTCCTTCGACACCGACTCGCTGAGACGTATGGGCGAGCTCAGCGCCGCGCCGAACAGCCTGGAGTCGCTGGTCCAGCTGCTCTCGCATGCGGTGTACAGACTCGATCGCTTCAGGCCGGCCCTGGAGGAGTACGGGCTGAGCGGTCGGGACAGGCTGACCTCGCGCTCCAGCGCCCCCGAGCGCGCGATGGCAGACGAGATCGCTGCGATCTTCGGGGTCGATGAGTTCGAGCTCTTCCTGCACTCTCAAGCTGGCCCGCTGTCCACGGTGGAGCCCGGTGACAAGCCCATGGTGCTGCTGGCGCGTTGGGCCGTCGAGGCTGGCCCTGCGTGGGCTACGTACGGGCTGGCCCACGCCTTCGCGTGCATCGCCCTGGAGCTGCACCCGGTCCTGAAGATACGTGGGCGCGACCTGCCCATCCTCCTCGCAGCTGCGGGACGCACAGCGATCGGCGGGTTCGGTGAGGGCCTGACCACGAGCCACTTCCTCGACAGCCTGGGGCGCTCGCTGGTCAAGGCGATGCCTCGCAAGCACCGAAAACAATTTGAGACTGCGGCGTACGACTACGCCAGCGAGACCACCCCGGTCGACCTGGCCGCGTGGACCGACAGCGTCGAGCGCACCTGCAGGCGCGCCGCCGCGCTCTTGTGCGACGACGTGAGGGTGGTGGTGGCGGCGACCGCGGGCGTTCGCACGTTGAGCCCGCCGGATGCCCTGGCGCTGACCCGAGAGCATGCCGCGGTCGCGAGCGTACTGGGCTTTTGGGTCTCCGAGCAGGCCAACGTCATTCGCAAGCGCGCGGGGCTGTCGAGTCGCGCCCTGTAAGCCGCGCCGCAAGCTCGAGCCCAGGACGACTCACGCAGCCGGTCAGCATGGTTGACGCCAGGATTCGCCAGGCGTTTCGGCCCA
>JAAZYN010001080.1 GCA_014239625.1 Myxococcales bacterium
AACCTCAAGGACATCAAACGCCGGATCGGTAGCGTCCAGAAGACGCAGCAGATCACCTCGGCGATGCGGATGGTGGCGAGGATGGGGGCACCGATAAGCGCTTCGACGGTGTCCATCTGGCTCTGGGCGAGGCCGTCTGCCCACTCGAGTTCTTCGTAGAGGCAGCGGTGCTCGATGAGGGCTTGGCGGAGCGCGGCGCGGACATTCGCGAGGCCGGCCACGTGGGGGGCGGCTTCGCTCTGGTTGCGGAGTTCGCTAAGCTCGGCCTGGCGCTCGGCGATGGTGGCCTGGAGATCGGCGATCTCGCGCTGCACGAGGGTGGTGTTGCCAGTGAGCTGGTCGCGCGCGGTGAGCATGGCTTGGCTCATTGCCGGGAGCGGGAGTTCCAGGGCCGTTTCGCAGCAGGTTTCGCGCTCGGCGTTTTCGAGGGCGCCAGCAAGCGGGGTGGTGGGGAAGGGGAGGGCGCTGGCGAGGCTGGCTAGCGCAAGGCGAATGTCGTGCAGCTCGCTGCGCAGGGTTTCGCGGTGATCTTGGAGCTGTCTTTGCGAACTCCGCATGCTGTCGCGAGCGGCGTTGAGACGGCTTTCTTGGTCGGCGCGTTCGTTTTGGCGTCGGGCGAACTGGTCGGCGACTTCTTTTTCCTGGCGCAGGAGCGTGGAGCCATCGCGGGTTTTGAGGTCGTCGACGCGGGACTCGACTTGCTCGTGTGTCTGGCGCGTGTCCTCGATCTCTTTAGCGGTGCTGTCGAGGCGCTGGCTGCGGCGTCGGCGCTGGGCGACGAGTATGGCTTCGCGCTGGTCGAGCGCGGTGAGCTGGAGATGGTGCCCGAGCCAATCAAAGAGGAGTTGGCTGTCGCGGCAGTCTTGGATGTCGTCGACGAGGCTGCCGAGCTTGCGCAGGTAGCCGAGGCGCTCCTCCATGCCGGCGAGTTCGCTTTTGCTGGCGTCAAGAGTGCGCAGGGCTTCGATGACGCGCTCGAAGACGTCGGTCTTGGGCTCGGGAAGAAGGCGGCGAAAGAGCTCGTGGTAGTCGCGGCTGGAGGCAACAATCTCGCGGTAGGATTTGCCCATCTTGAGGATGCGGCAGACTTCGGCGAAGCGGTCACGGTTGTCGAAATAGCGTCGGGCGATCTCGCTGATGTAGCCGCCGATGTTGCCGTAGTATTGGGCGCCGAGGGCGGTCTTGAGCTCGGCTTGGGTGGCCGGGCGGCGGCCTTGGAGGTCGGTTTGCAAGAAGGGGATGTCTTCGAAGGATTTGCCGGGGCAGACGAAGCCCCACCGTTTGACGGGCTCGTCCATGGCAGAGCTGCGCATGCCGATGCCGATAGTGACGGGCTGGGCGCGGCCACCGAGTTGCAGCGCGGCGTAGGTGATGCCGCCGTTGGGGTTGAGGGGGCCGGTTTCGACGTTGAGGCGCATGATAAGCCCCTGCAGGCGTCGGCCGCCGGTGTCACGTCCGCCAGCGACGCGGGCTGCGGCGTTGAGTTCCATGGCTTCGCCGGCCGTGAGCACGTAGTGGACGGCGTCGAGGGTGGTCGTTTTGCCGGAGCCGTTGCCGCCCATGAGAAAGAGATGACCACCGTCGGGGATATCGATGGTCTCGTCCACGAAGTTGTGGAAGTTGATGAGTCGGATGCGGGTGATGTAGTAGCTCATGAGGGGG
>JAAZYN010001081.1 GCA_014239625.1 Myxococcales bacterium
TTCTCGTAGGCGTCTTCGGCGTGGCGCTCTGTCGCGCGCAGCGCCTCGGGAGAGAGCAGATGCTGGCGTATGCTCTCGTCGGCGTCGTCGGCGTGGGCTCCACGGCCTTCCACGGCACGCTCATGCGGACCGGCCAGGTGATGGTCGGGTTCCTGCTCGCTCGCCCGCGCATCGGGTCCGGCGCGGCCACGCTCCGCTGCCACCACGGGAGCAGGCGTCCAGGCGGCCCGGGGCAGACAGCGGGCGCCCGGAGCGCGGAATTGACCCGGTTCTCCGCCAACGGATTACGGTGGCGGGGTAAAGCAGAGCTACCACTCGAACTGGCTCGCACGGTCCCCACACCTTTCCGGGGCGTCTCCATGACTCTCGCTCACAGCCTCACAGGCTCCCTCGCGCTCCTGGCCCTTGCCCCCGCTCTCGAGGCGCAGCTCCCTGCTCCGCCCGATCCGCCGGGCAACCCTAGCAGCCCCGAGAAGCAGCTACTCGGCAAGGCGCTCTTCTTCGAGGAGCAGCTGAGCTCGAACCGCACGGTCGCCTGCGGCACCTGCCACGACCCGCTCGCGGGGGGGGCGGACCCGCGCTTCTCGGCTGCCGCGCCTGATGTGCACCCGGGGCCCGACCTGCTCTTCGGCACGAGCGACGATGCCATCGGATCCCGAAGCCTCACGCGCTCGACCGCGAACGGGCTGTATCGCTTCCACCAGCAGTTCGGCCTCGACCCCCAGGTGACCCGGCGCCAGACCGGCGGCACCTTCACCGCCGCCTACTCGAACGAGGCCTTCTGGGACGGGCGTGCGTCCGACGAGCTGATCGACCCGCTCAGCGGCCAGACGGTGCTGCCCTCTGGTGCGGCGCTCGAGGTGCAGGCGCTCGAGCCGATCCTGTCCGCCAGCGAGATGGGCCACGAGGGCCGTACCTGGGCCGAGGTCACCTCGCGCCTCGAGCAGTCGACACCGCTCGCCCTGGCCGAGGACCTCGGCGCGCTCGGAACCTGGATCAACGGCCGCGACTACGACGCGCTGTTCGACGAGGCCTTCGGCACACCCGACATCACGCCGGCCCGCATCGCGATGGCGCTCGCCTCGTATCAGCGCTCGGTCGTGCCGACCGACACCCCGGTCGATCCGCTGCTCGCCTCGCAGCCCCATGACCTGACCGCGCAGGAGATGGAGGGTGGGACGCTGTTCCGCACACCGGCGACCGACTGCGTCGCGTGCCACGCTGTTCCGGAGTACTTCGACAGGCAGTTCCACTACACGGGTGTCCGTCCCCAGACGCAGGACCCGGGCCGCTTCGCCGTCACCGGTGACCCGAGCGACATGGGCAAGATACTGACCCCCTCGCTTCGCAACGTCGAGTTCACCGCGCCGTACTTCTCGGACGGCCGCTTCGCGACGCTCGAGGAGGTGGTCGAATTCTACGACCGCGGCGGCGACTTCGACGCGCCGAACAAGCACCCGCTGATCCGCCCGCTCGGCCTCACGGCGAGCGAGAAGACGGCGCTGGTCGTCTACCTGAAGCGGCCGTTCAGCGACAAGCGCATGGTCCTGGGCCAGGCGCCCTTCGATCGCCCGACGCTCTACGGCGGCTCGCCGCGCGAGCCGCAGCCGTACGGGCAGCAGACCGACGGGACGGGAGGCTTCTTCCCGCGCATGATCGCGC
>JAAZYN010001082.1 GCA_014239625.1 Myxococcales bacterium
ACGTCGGCCCGCCTTGACCTGGACCGAAACGCTCCCGAATAACGTGACGCTACTGTCCACGCGGGACACTACCGCGAGTCGTCGGCTGGCGGGACCGCCCCGGGGGGAGCTACCCCAGCGGATCCGTCATGCGCGCCCGGCGGGCGGCCCGCTTGACCACCTTCTCAGCGCGCTTGGCTTTGAGCTTCGAGGACGGCCTGCGGCCTCGAAGCGGCCGCTGCGTCTGATGGTGCTCCTCGATGCCGTTGTCTCCTTCGGGATCCACGCCGAGCTCGAAGATGGTGACCTCGCGTCGGCCTCGGTCACCCCATCGCAGCGGCATCACCGCCGCGCCGATTCCGGCCCCGACATAGACCGCACCTGAGCGGGGAGCGCCATTGCGGGTGCCATAGAGCCCGTGAATGTACTTGTGCCCGCTGAGCTTGCCGATGGCCAGCTCGTTGAGGCGAGCCACGGTCACCTGACCTCCGTGGGTATGCCCTGACAGCACCAACGGGACGCGAGCGTGCCAGAGCGCGTCAGCCTCTTCGGCGATGTGCGACAGCCCCACAATGGGCAGGTCGGACCGGAGCCCTTTGGTGGCCTTCCGCCGATCCGCGTGGCCCGTGTAGGCGTCGTCGAGCCCCAGCACCTGAATCCGCTGGCTGCCGATGGCGACCACCGTGTTCGCGTTGTCGAGGAGCTCGGCGCCCCCTCGCACGAGCGCTCGTCGAACGTCCTGAGCACCAGACCAGTAGTCATGATTACCCAAAACGCAGAAGACCGGGCCCTTGTAGAGGGCGATGGTGTCCCGAAGCTCGTCGAGCCATGACTGAGTGTGACACACGAAGTCGCCGGTGATGACGATGAGGTCCGGCTCCTCTGCGTTGACCAGCTCGGCGGCCTTGACCTGGATAGGCATCGGGGTGACGAGGCCGACGTGCAGGTCCGTGACGTGGGCCACGCGAAGCGGTCTGTCGAGCTGTCCGACGTAAGCCTGGGGCCCCGCAAACCGGCGCACGGCGATGTCCCCCGCTGGATCGAAGCGAGACCAGATCTCCTCGACGCGCTGCGGGCTGAGACGGCGACGTGTTCGCTTCTTCGCGCCGCCGGTTCCCCAGTTGTTAGGGAGACTGAACATGCGCTTTCTAGTATAGAACCACGGCGATCGTGGTAAAGGCATCGTGTGGTGAGGTTTGTTACCGAGAGCCGTTGGACCGCACACCGATTGCGCCATGGACCTCGGTGGTGGCGACCGGCAGCTCGACGCGAAGCGCACGTGTTACGCTCGCGGTCACCCCGCCTCGCCTCCGAGGTTGACCCGTCCGGTGAGGAGCTCGACGTCATGGATCCTGTCAAAGCGGTGATGGAATTCTTCTCCAACCTGTTTCGCCAACGCGTGAACCGGGTGGAGTCGCAGGCCAAGCAGAAGATCAACAGCGCCCAGGTCAAGGCAAAGACCGCCGCGTCCAAGAAGGTCAACGCCGCCCTGGATGGGGGTATTCAGAAGGCCAAGGACAAGGTCACCGGGGCCAAACCCGAGGAAGGCGAGGCGGATCAGGCCGGGTAACGGACCGCTAACCCGCATTTCTCACCAGAGTTCGAGCGAAACCGAGGAGGGGTAGGATACGAGCGTGGCGCGGACCGGAGCCGGCCGAGTCGTACTGGCCGTACGTCGCTG
>JAAZYN010001083.1 GCA_014239625.1 Myxococcales bacterium
GCCGGCGGCGGTTTGGCGCGTTCGGACCGGCGGAGCTGCTGCGCGAGGAGCACGGTCCTGGAATAACGGTAGCTCAGCTCGATGAAGGTGCGCCGAAGCCGCTCGCCCAGATCGCGGCTGGCCTTGCCGAACCGCGACAGCAGCTGCTGTCGCTCGTAGGTCCGCATGAAACGTGCCAGCTCGCCCGCCTTCTGGTTGATCGCCCCGGCCCGCGTGCGCTCGATGACCTCCTCGCCCAGGGCCTCCACCGCCTCCTGCGTCGCCCGCAGGGACGTCGCCACCTCGGCGCGAGCCGCGGCCACCCGGCTCTTGCCGGAGGCCACCAGATCGAGTCGCTCCGCGATGAGGTCCGCAGCATCCGCCTCGTCGCGCTCGTCTTCCTCGAAGCTCACCAGGCGAAGCACGTCGCGGACCGTGTTGTCGCTCGCTTGCACCGAGGTGCCCAGGCGCGCCAGCGACTCTTGCAACGCGCCGACGAAGTCCGTCTCCAGGACAAACGAGACCAGCCGGCGGACGTCCACGTCGACGGCCTCGATCTCGTCATAGTTCTCGGACGCTAGAGCCTCGAAGGAGACGTCGCTGAGGGTCTCGACCGACTCCGGCAGCTCACTGGACAGGCGGTGGACCGCCTCGAGCAGGCTGACGACCGCCGCTCGATCGTCGAAGCTGGCGGTCATGCGGGCGCTGGGGTCGAGTCGCGCCTGGGGGTCGGTGGCGAGGCTCTCGGCGTAGCGATCGAGGTCGGCGTCGAACTTGTCGATGTCGGACAGGACACCGCGCTTGACGCTGCCCGCCAGGCGCCCCGTGGTGTCTTCGACCAGCCCCCGTAGCGCGTGATGCAGCGCGCGCAGGGTGACGTCCAGCGCGGAGCGCCGCAAGACCTGGGCCTGCAGGTTGAGCCGATGGTGCGCTTGCTCCAGGAGGTCGGCGGCGTCGAAGGCGTCTCCCGATGCGGTGAGTCGAGCCACCTGCACCCTGCGAGACGCCTTCGAACCCAGCCGGTCGCTGAGCAGCTGCGCGCTCTCTCTGGTCGCGTTCAACAGCGCTTCCCGCTCCAGCCCCAGCATGCTCGCTTCGCGGCTCCGCCAACCGTCGATACGCCGCTGCAGCTCGGCGAGCTCCAGGGTCGCCGTCGCCTCCTCCGCGTCGTCGTCGGGCTCGTCGGCGTCCGCGGTGCTATCACCTGCCACCGTGTCTGCGACCGTCGCGATCGCGCGTAGCGCCCATGACATCAGCCCATCGAGTCCGCTGAGCGTGGAATGCCGGCCGCTGGCCAAGCGCTCGAGAGACTCCACGATGAGTGGCGGGATGTGTCGCACCAGGAGGCTCTCGACATGCTCTTTCAACGGCACCAGGATCGCGTTGTCGCGCCTGAGGATCCGTTCATGCAGGGTGCGCCAGTCGTCATCGGGCATGACCAGCAACGTCTCTTCGGTGTTCGCAGCCAGCTGCCCCAGCGCCTCGGAGGCCTGTGTCAGCCCGCCCAGGACGACGTCCTCCTGCTCTCTGAGGAACCGCCGCTCGTAGTCGGCGAAGATGACGCGGATGCCCGTCAACACACCGGATTGAATGCGGGTGACGGTCCGCTGACGACGCGCCAGGGGGGTGGTGCCGACGGCCCGCTGCAGCTGTCTCAGGGCGCGTTCGATGATGGC
>JAAZYN010001084.1 GCA_014239625.1 Myxococcales bacterium
AGGCAAAGTCGGTCATGTAGCACAGGGGCACGCGCTCGACGCGGAAGGTCCGGCCACTTCGATGCAGGAGCGTCAACGCCCGCTGCAGTGAGAGCTCGAAGCTCGACAGCCGCGGCGTGAACTGCTCTTGGTTGACCTCCGCGCGGCCCATGGACGGGTCCAGGTTGTTCCACACGAAGTGCCGCACGTACGGATGGTGCTCCATGAAGTAGACGATGTTGGCGTCGAGATGATCAGCGTTGAGGGCGTTGATCACCGAGTTGATGTTGATCGTGATGCCGTGGCGATGAGCGTTGTCGAGCGCGGCGTAGGCACGTTCTAGCGTATCTGGCACGCCGCGGAGCGCCGCCTCGACCTCCGGGCGCACCGAGTAAATCGAGATGTGGACGTGGTCCAGGCCGGCCTCCGCCAACGCCCTGGCGAACCCGTCGTCGGACAACCGCCACCCGTTGGTGATCATGCGGACGTGCAGACCGCGCTCTTTGGCGTATCCAGCGATCGCAGGCAGGTCGGGATGGAGCGTGGGCTCGCCGCCGGTCAAGATCACGCCGAAATAGCCCCTGCTCACGAGATCGTCGACCAACACGCGCATGCTCTGGAGCGTATGGACATACGGAGTGGTCGGGTTGGAACAGAAGCCACAGAAGTGGTTGCAGTGGCGGACGACCTGGATGTACCCGATATTGGCCACCGTCACCCCCCGCCGCGCGGGCTGCTCGGGCGCCCCGGTCGCCAGCGCGCGGCACCCACGTCACCGACGCGCGACGACAGCGCGGCAAGGCGCGCTCGTCGCGTCCCGACGACGACCCATACAGGGCGGCGACCCAGAGACTTCCGGGGCGCCGTCATGAGGGGGCCGACAGGACGCCGCCCTCGACGATGGGCTGCAAGGACGCGAAGCCATGCGCCCGCAAGAAGTTGATGTGCATGCCCTTACAACCGCCGTTGGCCGGACAGCCGTCACAGCGCAGACTCTTCTTGTAGTACTCGCCCATGATGTATCGCTGAACGTACGCGCTGACCTCCAGGTTGCCGTCGGCGTCGAGCATCTCGCGAGACAGCTCGAAGTGCCCCCCAGGCTCAGCCTGCGCCCCACCGAGGCAGGGCGCGACGTTCACCAGACGAAGGCCGATGCCTGCGAGCTGCGACAGCTCCGCCGGACCGACACCACTGTCCCGGACCTCGGAGAGGTATTCGTAGTTGAGCAGGACGCCCAGCAGACGCCTGCCCGCCAACCAACGCTGAACGTGGGCGTCGCGTGCGTGCACAAGGAGATACTCGACAATGTCGGCATCGAGATACACCTGTAGATCGGACCCGTGAGTGTCAGGGTCGACACCCAGGCCGGCCTCGAGCTGCTCGATGCCGCGCGCCGCCACGCGGCCCACGCCGGGCATGTCCGTGAAGAGCTCTACAGCAGCGCGCTCAGAGCTCTCGGCGATGACCAGCTGGCGTGAGGTGTCGTGAGGAGTCTCTCCCAGGAAGGTGGCGACGGCGGCGGCCGTGGGGCCGATGACGTGAAGCACAGCCGGCCTCTGCATCGCAACAACGGCCGCCGCGCGTGGACTGGCAGGCTGGACGGAGAGGTCGACGCGGACGCGCTCCAGAGCGCCGTCGGTGAGCCGCTCGCGGTAGGCGAACATGTGGTCGTGGC
>JAAZYN010001085.1 GCA_014239625.1 Myxococcales bacterium
CCCAGATCACGGTTCGCCTCGTCTCCGCGCTCCTTTCAATCAACCCGCAGCGCCGCTGCCGGGTCGAGGCCGAGCGCTCTCTTTACCGGCAGCGTGCATGCCAGACCTACCACAACCAGGAGCATCACGGCGATCGAGATCAGCGTCGTTGGGTTGGTGGGCCTCGTCTGAACCAGCACGCTCTCGAGCCGCCGGCCCACGGCGAGCGCGCCGGCGCCTCCCACGAGCAGACCGACGGCGAGCGGACCAACGACCAGACGGAGAATGGTCCACATGACCTGCCTCGGCTGCGCCCCAAGCGCGACACGAAGTCCGATCTCCTTTGTCCGCTGGGCGACCGAGTAGGCGGTCACGGCGTAGAGTCCGAGCGCCGACAGCCCGAGCGCGAGCAGGGCGAACGCCGCGAACATCGCCCCGAGGTCGATAGGAAGCATTAGAGCTCGCCTGTTGACATAATCCCTAGTATCGGGTCCGTCATGCGCCCCGAACCTCCCCCGCGAGCTGCGCCAGCTGTCGCCGTTCACCCAGCGCGCGTAGGTGGCGAGCATCGAACAGTTCGCGCACCACATCGGCCGGTCGCCCGCCGACGTGGGCTGTGGCGCGCCGCTGGGTCGGATGGTGGGGTTATGATCACCGGCACAGGGAGGACCCGAGCCACGGGAGCGCTCTAATGCGTCCTATGTTCACCGGTTCTTCTCGATTCGTCTCTGCGGAGCGCAGGAGATGCCATGCACCGTTGGTCTGCCGTTTTTCGTGGAAGCGTTAGCCTGGTCGTCGCCCTGGTCATCGGATCGACGCCCGCCCTGTCGACCGCGGCGGTCGCCTCGACGCTTCAGGACGCCTCGGCGCGTGAGGTCACCGCGCGACTCGAGGCCGTCTTCGCCACGATGCAGGGTGCCCTTGAGCTGATTCCGCGGGCGGAGCTTGACCCTGCGGCGCTGGCTGCGACGCTCGGGACCGACGCTGCGGCCCATCTGCGGTGGGTACGGGACCATACCGACTGGGTCCCCTACCTCGGTGCGCTGCGAGGTCCAGGCGGGGTTCTCGCGGATCGTCTCGGCAACAGTCTGGATCGGTCGCTGCTGCTGGCCGAGATGCTCGAATCGACCGGGCTCGGAGTCAGGCTGCGCCGCGCCGAGCTCGCTGACGACGCGGCGGCGGGCCTGATCGAAGCCGTCCGCCCCGTACGTTTCATGCCGGCGCCGGTGGCAAGTCGATCGCCGGAGCTCGCCGCGAGCGTGCTCGAGATCGCCGCCAGTCAGGACGCCGATGTCGCGGCGCTCCAGGCCCGATTGGAGGCCGATGAGATAGCCGCGGAGCATCTTCAGGCAACCCTGGAGAACCGAGTCGAGGCGCAGACTGCGTTCCTTCTGAGCGCCGTCGCCGCGCACCGTGAGTCGACAGCCGACGACCGGGCTGAGCGCCTCGAAGCAGCACGCGACCACTGGTGGGTGCAGGCGCGCGTCGGCCGTGCATGGATCGATCTCGACCCGATGCTGCCTGATGCGGCGGTTGGCGAATCGAACGCGCCCGACGGTCGCACCGTCTCCTACCGCAAGCGCGACGGGGTAGTGCAGCTGCCGCGCGGAGCGACGCACGAAGTCGAGCTCCGCGTGATCGTGGAACAGTCGCGCGCCGGACGCCGGCGCGAA
>JAAZYN010001086.1 GCA_014239625.1 Myxococcales bacterium
GGCAGCACTACGCCTCCTTGGTTTCGCTCGAAGTTCCATGAATTATCCGGGCTAGGCGGGGCTAGGGTAGCCGGATCAACGTCGGCTTGCCGGGCGCCAGGAGCACTGCCTGCTGGCCGCGGAGTGACTCCCGAACCTGCCCAGGCGCGCAGGCCCTACACGCCGGATCGAGCCACAGCTGGCCCAGCTGGCTGAAGATGACGACCCCATCGAAGGCCCCTGGCGCCGCGAGGTCGCTGGTGAGCGGCGGAAACCGCTTGCTTCGGACGACGGCGACGCTGTGCGGTAAGCCCGCCGACTCCAACAGCCAATGCAGCAAGTGGACCTTGTCGACAGCGTAGAGGTCGTTTCTCGGCACGATGACGGGCAGCGGGCGACCCCCATTCCAGGGGCCAGCGTAGGCATCCTCGCGTTGGAGGCGGTCGCGCGTCCACAACGCCAGCTCCTTGACCGCCTCGACCCCGGTCGAGCGGGGCTTGACCGGGGGCACCTTGGCGCCACCCCGGAGCGCCCGTGAGCGGGCACCGAATTCGCGGGCGTAGGGCGCCAAAACCACCTCCCAGGAGGACGCGAGCTGCTGCTCGTAGCCTCTGGGCCGCGCCCATTTGGTGGCGTAGCGCGCATACCCGCTGGAAGCTCCCTGGCCGGGCGGCACGTCCCGCATCATCAGCGCGATGATGGTCAGGTCTCCCTTCTTGGTGACCAGCGGCCGACCCTTGGCGTTGATGAGCGCGAAGGTGCCGACGGCGTCGGAGGGGATGTGATAGCTCAGTAACAGCTCGGCGGTCGGCGCGTCAGGCGCCGCGATCCAACGTACGTCACTGTCCAGCGTCCCACCGACCCTGTATCGGGCGACAAACTCCACGCGCCCTCGCGCCGGGACCTTGGCGGTCACGGTGTAGGCCATGGTCAGTGGATCGATGGCGCCGTTGGGTGACGACGCGACGTCCACCGGACCCGACGACCTCGTCTCCAAGCGCACACCGCGTGGCGCGGGGATGACGAGGGTCGCAGTCTTCGCCTCGCCGGGGCTGTAGTTGGCGACCAGCGCCGACACCTCGACGACGCTCTGGACCCTGCTGGGGTTGACCGCCGTAGCGATCTTCACCCGCACGTGGCGGCGCAGCCAGACGGCGCCCGCTCGGGGTCCACTGTAATCCGAGACGGCGTGGTCCAGCTGGGTCGGCGCCGACAGCGCGAGCGGTCTGATCTCCGGCTGCGACGCGCACCCTGCCACGCACAGCGCGACCGCTACAACAGCGCCGCGAGCGCTCAAGACTCCAAGGCCGCCGCACCCGCGCCGTCCGCCTCTCGCTCGAAGCCCACGAACCGACCCTGTTCGAAGTCCCAGAGCTTCAACTGGAAGCACTGAGCGATGTCGCTCAGCCGCCAGCTGGTGACACCAGGGCTCTGCAGCTCGGGCATCAGATCCATGACTCTGGGCAGGTCGTAGAAGGGGATCCGAGGGTTCAGGTGGTGCACGTGGTGGTAGCCGATGTTGCCCGTGAACCAGTGCATCACCCTGCTCATCTCGAAGTAGCTCGAGCACTTCAACGACGCGTGGACGTAGTCCCAGTCTTTGCGACCCTTGAGCTGCACCGTGGGGAAGTTGTGCTGAACGTAGAACAGGTAAGCGCCGACGGCGTGC
>JAAZYN010001087.1 GCA_014239625.1 Myxococcales bacterium
GCACTATGC
The DNA here is from genome assembly GCA_014239625.1 of Myxococcales bacterium. Lineage (GTDB taxonomy): Bacteria > Myxococcota_A > UBA9042 > PHBI01 > JAAZYN01 > JAAZYN01. The sequence goes on from JAAZYN010001087.1 coordinate 10, forward strand.
CTGCTTGGTTTCGCTCGAAGTTCCATGAAACATCCGGGCTGGCCCGTTGCGTGCGTCGCTCGGGCTCGAATGGACCCATCAGCCCTTCACCCTTGCGCTTTCGCAGAGATCAGGCCGCGGCCGACTTGAGGTCGTGCACGTTCCACCCAGGATCCGGGTGTGCTGCGCGGGAAGGTGGGTTGCGTCATTCGGGAGCGTCTCGCATCGGCTCCAGGCACGACGGCAAAGGACTGGCGGCGCCCATTTTGAGGAGGAGCCACCCAGAGCCGGAGCCCCGGATAGGGCGGCGAGGCTCTCCACGCAGGACACTGGCCCGGATGTCTCATGGCACTTCGAGCGAGACCAGGGAGGTGTGGTGCTGGTGGGCCTGGCACGGACCGTCACCCGATGACGTCGTGGACGGCCTCCGGGTCGCCCTCACGGCGATGTCAGTGACGTCGTCGATATTGACCAGAGCGGCTTCAGCCGTCAGCCGGGCCTACCACTTCTCTCCAAAGGGGCGGACGTCGACCTCGGACGACCAAGCGCTCTTCGGCTGCTCCGCCAAGCGATAAAAGGTTTCCGCGATGTCTGCAGGACGCAGGAAGTAGTCATCCGGCTTGTCGGGCATCATCTCGCGTGATCTGGGGATGTCGATGACGCCGTCGATGACGACGAGCGCGACGTGAATACCCGAGGGCCACAGATGACGCGCCATGGACTGGGTCAGGTTACGCTGCGCAGCCTTGGCGGAGGCGAACGCTGTGAAGTTGGCGCCGCCGCGCAGAGACGCCGTGGCGCCGGTCACCAGGATGGCGCCGCAGCCCGCCTCTTTCATGGCGCCGATGACGTGCTTGCTGCAGTGAAACAGGCCCAGGGTGTTCACGGTCCAGCTGAGCTCGAAGGTCTCGCTGGTCGTCTGCTCGATGTTGCCCCAGGCCCCCGAGCCGGCGTTGTAGATCAGCACGCTCGGGGTCGCGCCGGCGTCCGCGGAGATCGCGTCGAACGCTTCACTCACGGCCGTCGCGTCGCCTACATCGCAGGCGTAGGCCCAAGCGTCACCCAGCTCCTGGGCAAGCTCGGCGGTGAACGTGGTGCTGCGAGAGAGTAAGGCGACGGCATAGCCGCCACGGTGAAAACGGCGCGCAAGGGCGGCACCGTTGCCCGGGCCGACACCGACGATGACACAGAGAGGACGAGACACGGGAGACTCCTTCGGAAGGTGACTCGGGGAGGCGACCACGATTCGAGTGAACCCGCAACCCGGCCGCCGGACGCAAATCGTTGCCGGATGGGAAGAGATCCTCATGGCGTCTCCTCGGCGGAGCCGCTCACCGCTGCATGTTGCCCAGCCTTCAGCGCCGCCCCTCCCAGCGCCAACCCAGGGCACCTCCACATCGCTGGACCTTCTGGCCTCCGGGTGTCGCGGCCTGTTGGCGTCGGCGTGCGTCTCGGCCTCACCCACCGAGCGTGGGCCAGCGTGGACCCGGCCCGGTCGCCGAGCGGTGTGGCTGAGGCTCTTATTGGGCTCGAGGTCGACCTCCGGTGACCGGGAGCCTCAGGCCCATACACGGGTGCAGCCGGCGTCCACCGCAAACGGAACTCAACAGGCGGCGCGCTCCAGACCCCTCACGCGTCCCGAGCGCCGCTGGGCTGCGAG
>JAAZYN010001088.1 GCA_014239625.1 Myxococcales bacterium
TTGGCCCCTGCCGTCGTCGCTCGGCCTTGAATTGACCCCGGCCAGTCCTGCGGCCTCGCGTCTTGGCAAAAACCAAACCGCTGGCGGAGTGAGACCGCGAACGTTCCACACGGGGCACTAGCGTCGACGCTTCTTTTTGCGCTTCTTCTTCTTTTTCTTCTTCTTGCCCAGACCCATGGCCTCTTTGGCCTTCTTGATGAGGGTGCTTCCGCGGGTGCTGGGACAGGTCCTGCCTTTCCATTTCAGGATCCGGAACTCGACCCGCCGGTTGACCTGCTTGTCGCGCTTGGTCTTCTCGGACTTGATCTTGGGGAGGTACTCGCCAAAGCCGACGCTGCTCAGGCGCTTGCCCTTGACGCCCTTCTTCTTGAGGTACTTGACCACCTGCTTGGCGCGCTTGCCAGACAGCTTGGCGTTGTACTTGGCCGTACCGTCGGTGTCGGTGTGACCGCCGACCTCGACCAGCCTGATCTCCGGGTGCATCTTGTTGAGGATCTCGACGGCTTCGTCCAGCGTCGGGAACGACCGCTTCTGGATCTTGGCCTTATCGTACTTGAAGTGAATCTTTCCTAGCGTGATGACGCAGCTCTTAGAGCTGACCCGCGGGCAACCGGGCTTGTCTTTGGGCGATTTGTCCCGCGCAGCAGCGACCAGCGGGCAGAAGTCTTCGTTGTCGAGCAACCCGTCGCCGTCGAAGTCAGCGTCCGGACAACCGTCCATGACCACGTAGCGCTGCTTGTCCGGGTCGGTCGCCGGCCAGGGCTGTCCCGGCTTGAGCTCGAACCGGTCCGGATCCTCTGCCGCCACCGGGCACTTGTCATCGGCGTCCAAGAGACCGTCGGTGTCAAAGTCGGGCGACTTGTCGGGACACCCGTCGCCACGGATCACGTGCACCCCGAGCTTCTTACCCGGCGGCACAGGCTGGTTGGGCTTGAGCTCGAACGCCTCCCAATCCTCGGGTTCATTCGGACACTTGTCGTCGGCGTCCGGGAGCCCGTCCTTGTCGTTGTCGAGCTCCGGGCATCCGTCCTCGTCCTCGAACCCGTCCTTGTCCTCCGGGACCATCGGACACTTGTCGTTGACGTCCAGGATCCCGTCTTTGTCGTTGTCGGGGTCCGGGCAGCCGTCAGAGTCCTGGAACGTGTCCTTGTCCTCCGGCTCATTCTTGCACTGATCGACGTCGTCGTAGAGCCCGTCGCCGTCCGTGTCCCACTGTCGCTGCGGCGTATAGTTGTAGCCGACGAAGGCGCGCACGCTGGGAGAGCCATAACCATCGGTCAAGCCGCGCGCCAACCCGAAGGTGATGGCGTGGTTTTGAACGGGCCAATGGCGCGCGGCCAGGGCCAACTCCAGAGGGACCTCCTCGGACTCGATCTTGCTGATGTCCGGGTCGAGCCCGACCTTGCCCTTCAGATCGGCCATCACCGACCATTTCCGAGGCTCTGGTTGCCACTCGAGGCCCAAGGCGTAGGTCAGCTCGTTACCCACGTCGATGTTGTACAGCACCTGGTCGTCACCAAAGCGCGCCACGTAACCCAGCGACGCGGCCAGACGCCACTGCTCGTTGAACAGGTACTCGGCGATGAGCCGAGGCTCGAGGCTGAAGCTCCCGGTGCTCTGCATGTCATCCTGGCTGCCCGT
>JAAZYN010001089.1 GCA_014239625.1 Myxococcales bacterium
TCGGCCGAGCCGTCGAGAGCGACATCGCCTGAGACCGCGGCGTCCACGGGACCGTCGCCATGGACGCTCAAGACCGCGCCGCCTGGGTTGACCTGCGTGAAGCTCTGGGACAACGAGTCCTGACAGCCCACGGAGACCGCGGTCGTGGCACAAACAGCCAGAATGAGATGAAGGCCCTGTTGAGTCATGAGCGAGAGTCTACAGGAAATAGCCTTCGACTCTACGGGCGTTTGCTGCTACGAGCCCACTCATGGCTGGTATCGCCTCAATCGAAGACGCCATCGCAGACATCGCCGCGGGCGAGATGGTCATCCTGGTCGACGACGAGGACCGCGAAAACGAGGGAGACCTCGTGTGCGCGGCGCAAGTCGTAACGGCCGAACAGATCAACTTCATGGCGCGCGAGGCGCGAGGGCTCATCTGTTTGGCGCTGGCGCCCGGCACTGTGGGCCAGCTGAAGCTCAGGCCGATGGCGAGGCACAACACCGCGCCTCTTGGAACGGCCTTCACGATCAGCGTCGATCATCGTGACCACAGCGGCATCGGCGCGACTGCCCGGGCCGCGACCTGCCGGGCGGCCGTCGCCCCTGACGCGAAGGCCGACGACTTCACGACCCCTGGCCACGTCTTCCCGCTTCGCGCCCAAGAGGGTGGAGTGCTGGTGCGATCGGGCCAGACCGAAGGCTCCGTGGACCTGGCTCGGCTGGCTGGGCTCAAGCCGGGCGCGGTGATCTGCGAGGTCATGGGGCCAGACGGCAGCATGGCGCGCTTGCCGCGACTGTTGGAGTTCGGCCAGACGCACGGCATCAAAGTCGTCACGGTCGCCGACCTCATTCGCTACCGCCTCCAGCACGAACGACTCATCAAAGAGGTGGCCAACGCCAAGCTACCCACTGAGTACGGCGCGTTCGACGTCCGAGTGTTCGAAAACACCATCAGCGGACAGGCCCACGTAGCGCTCACCATCGGCGAGCTGGATCCGGCGACGCCGACCCTCGTGCGCGTGCATCGGGCGGACACCGTCGCCGACGTGTTCGGCTTGGACTCTCTGCCTGTCCGCAACCGACTGACCTGGAGTCTCCAGCAAATGGCTACCGCGGGACGCGGCGTCTGCCTGTACCTGAGACCCGACGGCACCGAGGAGCAGCTGGACCAAAAAGTCCGGATGTACGGAGCCTTGGCTCGGGGTGAGCGCCTGGATCGAGGGGCCCGCGCGCAGATGGGCTTTCACGACTTCGGCGTGGGCGCCCAAATCCTGAGAGAGTGCGGCCTGTCCAAGATCCGCGTCCTCACCAGCCGCCCTCGGAACTTCAAAGGGCTGAGCGGGTTTGGCTTGGAGATCGTCGATTGGGTCGAGATCCGTCGCCCGGCGCCCCCTGCGACCGGTGAGACCCAGGATCCTTAGCGCCATGCCTTCGACCTCGAACACACCGGTCGACACCAAGCCCGCCGCCACCGTGGTGCTTTTGAAGGGGGGCGAACAGGGTTCGCAGCCGCAGGTCTTTTTCGTCCGCCGTCATCGCCGCAGCGCCTTCATGCCGAACGCTTACGTCTTTCCTGGAGGGCGGGTGGACGAGGCCGACGCCGCTCCGGAGCTGCTGGCCCGGCTCACCGAGGTTGACCCTCGTGACCTCAGCCGCA
>JAAZYN010000108.1 GCA_014239625.1 Myxococcales bacterium
GGCTTGGCGCTCGATTTGGCTGAGCCCTTGGGTTTCGATTTCGACGTGGGCTTGGCGCTCGATTTGGCTGAGCCCTTGGGTTTCGATTTCGACGTGGGCTTGGTGTTTGGTTTCGACGTGGGCTTGGTGTTTGGTTTCGACGTGGGCTTGGCTCTCGCGGAGGGCTCGGTAGCGGCTGGCGTCCCTCGCTCAACCGGCGACTCCGCGGCCCCTGCTCCATGGCCGCTGGCGGACGGCCCGACCGTCGAGCTATCCCCGCCGGCCCCCGCGGTCGACTCCTGCTGCTGCGCCTGCGACGTGATGCCGCGAAGCTCGCGCAAGGCGGCCAGCACCTCATCGGGCAGCACCCCCCTCAAGCGCTCACTATCCACCGCGTCCCGCAGGGCGGCGCGCAGCCCCTCCTTGGTCTCCAGGTTGTGGTCGGCCTCGGCCATCACGTCACCGTGAACCTCGACCATCGGCATCAAGCGCTCGGCCTCACTGAGCCACGCCAGACCTGCGACCATCTGAATCACGCGCAGGTGGAGACGCTCCTTGCCCCCGGAGACCTGCTCGAACAACGGCGCCGGCAGCCCCACTTGAACGCAGGCGTCCGCCAGCGCACCGCTGACGCTGTCATCGCGGCCCTCGGCGATGACATAGTACTGGGCCGGCAGCCCCTCGGGCCATAGGCGGTGCAGGTCGTCATTGAACCGCAGCAAGGGTTGCCCCGCCGCCAGCAGGTCGGCCAACGATCCGGTGACGTCGCGCTCCGGATTGAAGCCCGACAGCACGCGCTGGAGGGTCACCTGCTCCATGCGCTCCAGTTGACTCTCGATCCAGCGCTCCAGATCGACGAAAAAGGCCTCCTTGGAGCCCCGCGCGAGCTCCGTCGTGCGCAGCTCGCTCCTCGAGAAATAGGCCGCGGGCGTGACGCCCAGTGAGTCCAGCGCCTGGTCGATGACCGCCAGCGTCAACCCGTTGACCTGGTCGGGCGCACCGTCGCGCTCGCGCCAGGCCCCACCCAACTGTTTCAGGCGAAAGGACGCCTGCTCCCCCAAATCGTGCGCATACCCCGACGCACGCTCGATGTTCGCCAGGCTCTCCAGCAACCACTCCAGCACGTCGCTGTAACTCTTGGCGATCCCCAGCGCGATCCCGGCGCGCGCCGCATGATCCATCGCCGCGTCGAAGTTGCCGCGGCGCTCCCGCCCCGCGTCTGCGAGCATCAACTGCAGGCTCGGCAGCGTCGCGGCAGCGTCCAAGCCCTGCTTCTTGAGCCGCCGCCGTCGGCCCCAGCGCGCGAAGAACCCCAAGGGGGCGTGCTCCCAACGACGCACCGCCCCGTCCAGGGCCTGGTCCAGGGCGAGCAGGCCCTGATCCAGGTCAGACTGGGCCGCCTCGTAGTCCTGGTTTCCATGCTGCGATAGCTCGGCGACGCGCTCTCGGAGACCTTGGGCCAAGCCCGCCATGACGTCGCGCCCGTGGCTCGGCGATTGTCCCAACGTGCGCAACACCAGGCGCTCCAGCGCCGGGACGTTGAACCCCTCGCGAGCGGTCCGCGCGGCGGCGCCCTCGGTGACCTGACTCAACAGGTCTCGCAGGTTGAGAATCGCCGCCTTGCGAAACGTCAGCGGGTCGCTCTCGAGCTGGGTCAGGGCGTCGCCCGCGAGGAGCGCTGACATCTTCTGCAGCTCTGCGCTGTCGCGCACCGACAACTCGAGCCTGTCCAATCGCTCCAGGAGCCAGGAGCGCGCCTGCGCACCATCGCTGAAGGTGACGGCGGCCGCTGAGTTACTGGCGCCCGCCCCGTCCCGCGCAGCTCCGTTCATGACACCGCCTCATCGCTGCCGGGCGGGTCCGCAGCGAAGAAGTCCCGCTGCCCGGAGTCGGTCAAGCCACCACGATGGGCCTGCGCCATCGCCCGGGCGACGCGCTCGCTGGCCCGATGAAGCAGCGCTTGCTTGAACACGTCGACGGCGACCTCCAAGCGCGCCTCGTGAATGCCAAAGACGTACGTGCGATGCCCCGAGAGCTCGCGGTCCGCGCGATGCATATCCGCATCCGCGAAACGAGCCCTCACCCGCTCCCAGAGCGCCTCTCCGGCCAACGTACCGGACAAGAAATCCACCACTCGACCCAGCAGGTCCGCCAGATCTGCCGAGAGCGTCTTGCCTGGAGCGCTCAGGTGCCGCAGCCGCAAGTTGCCGTAGCGATGGTCGAAGGCGAAAACGGTGTCCACCAGCCGCGCCTCGAAGTCCTGCCAACCCTGTTGGTCGTCGACCCACGCACGATAGCTCCGCTTGGCCGAAAAGTGATCGATGATGCGGAGCGCTTCGATAAAGTTCGCCTGGAAGATTCGACCCACCGCCGGATCCAGCTCTTCGACCCCTACGGGGTGCACCACCACCGCGTGAATAGCCGCGTCGGGAAAGACCGCTCGGATGTATCTCGGCAGGTCCAACACGCTGCCGCGGCTCGTGCCGCTGACTGGCGACCACACGATGAAGACCTCCGGTACCTTCCCCCCCTGCGCCGCCAGGCGACGCTCGAACGCCCTCAAATGCTGAATAATCGCCGGACGAGCAGCCTTGATCATCATCCGCCCGATCGCTGGCACCATGCAGGCGCCGTTATCAGGACCGTGGACCAGCAGGTCCTGCCAGGACTCCCGCCACGCGTCCGAGAACTCGTCGCGACGCCACGCCAGCGCCTCGCGGACCTGCACCAGGGACAGCGGCACGAAGGGGACCCGGTCGGCTGGCAGCTCGGCGCGGGCATGCGCGGTGCGGGTCTGCTCGTCGCCGTCAGCGATCAGCGCATACACGTGGTTGGGGAAGCCTTCCGAGCCCGATTGAGCCTTGAGGCGCTCGCAGACCGGAAGGATGACGCGGGTCGAGACGTCGGTCCCAGCGCCCACGAGGATAAAAGGCTGGCGCATGCTGTAGCTCCTACCTCGTCACGCGATGCGGACCTCGAGCAGATGCCCTCCGCCGAGGTTGATTCGGTCCCCGGAACGAAGCTGCACCGGCACCGACTCTGTCGCGCGCAGGGTTCGCGATGCTCCGGCACGCTGCACCTCGAGGCCCAGGGAGTTACTGGAACGGACCCGGGGGGACCCGCCGCCGGTGCCCGGGAGAATCTCCAGCGCGTAGGGGCCCGGGACCACGACGTCGCTGGTCATGCTGGCGCCCACGCGCAGCGGCCCCTCGAGACGCACGCGCTCTTGGCTGACGATGGTGTCGTGGATGCGATCTCGCACGATGAGGGTCAGCTGTGACGCCGCATGCCCGCTCGCCCCTTGGGCGCCGGCCCGATGCCGGCCCCCGCGCAGGAGCGACCACCCGAGGCTCAGCAGCAGCAGCAACCCGAGCACCCCCGACACCAGCCACGGGGTCCAGGCGGGGCTCCACAACAGCGCGCCCTCGTCGCTGCGCTGCCATATGGCTTTCGGATCCGGGAGCGTGCCGGGGGGGATCACGATGGTGGTCTGCTTGTCGATCTTGAGCTTCTGCACCTCCACCGGCTTGACCGTGTCTCGCTTCGGAGGCAACGGCTTTATCCGTACCGGATCCAGCCAGCTGCCGAGGTCGACCCGCAGGCCCTGATCCATGTCATCGGGTGCGACCCACGACGGGGTCGCGACGATGAACGTCTCCCAAGCCACGACCTTGGCGTTGGAGGTGATCGGCTTGAACAGCGCGACCAGCGCGTGGCCCGACAGCCAGTATGGGGGCCGGGCCCAGTTGAAGTCGGTGATGTAGGCGTTTCTGGGGCTGCGGCTCTCGAGGTCGCGGGTGAAGTAGATCAGGACGCGCAGCAGGTCTCCGTTGGCCTGGTGCTCCTCGCGCGCCCACTCGGCGACAGCCGCCTCCACGACCTGGCGATTCAAACGCCTGTAGCTTCGGGGCGGCTTGCGCTCCTCGACACGCAGCAACAGCGCGTCGAGGTCGGCCAGGTCTTTGATCACCATGCGCTCGCCCAGCTTGGTGATCTCCTCGTCGATGGTGACCAGGGACACGACGTCCCCCGGGCACACCACCGCGAGCAGCTGCCTGAGGCGGTCCGGCTCCCCCCCCTCGGCCGGGCGATAATCGCGATGCCGATCGAACGCCACGACGAGCGCCATGGCCCGGCGGCGGTTGTTCCTGGTGGCGCAGACCGCGTGCCAGCGTTTTTGCTTGCCCGGCACGACCGAGCCGGCTTTGGGTCCGCTCGGAGCCAGCAGCCCTCCCCTCTTGGACTGCGCGCGAACCTCTCCGCTGGCAAAGAGCAGCGCGCACGTGCAAGCGAGCGCCACGCCGATTCCGCCCAGCGTGGGTATGAGAGAGAAGAGGAAACGCATCGATATCACTAGCCTGTGGGAAAACACGGCCAGACGCCATTTTCTTCGCGTGTTCGAGGCGCCCCCATCGAGTCCCCGGCCCAGCCTCGTGTCAGCGGCGTGCCGAGGGGTAGATCTCGCTCAGCACCTGGATCGTTCGGGCCATCATTCGGAGGGCCACGCGTCGATCGAGATGACTGGCGTACTCGAAGGCCGCGACGACGACGAAGGGTTCGCGAGTGGTGCTCGGCCAGAAGCCAGCGGCGAACTTGTGGTCCTGGGTCCGCAGTTTTCGACGGTCGGCGCGCTGCTCGGCGGCCGGGTCCAGCCGCACCGTCTCAGCCGTACCCGTCTTGGCGCCAACCTCGGCATACAAGCCCCCCTGGCGCAAGTAACGCTTGATACCTATGGCGGTGCCAGCCCGGACCGTGGCGACCATGGACGACTTCAGGTGGCGCGCCACGCGCACCGGGATCACCTGCAGCGGCGGCGGCGGGTTGACGGCGACGCGCTGCCCATCCCGCAGGTCCCGCATCGCCATGACGAGAAACGGCGGGTAATGACGTCCATCTCGGGCCGCGATGGCAGCGCTCATCCCGACGTGCAGCAGGTTCAAGTCCGAGAAGCCCGACAGCGCGAGGCGCACGGTGTAGTCCAGACGCCACTCCTCGCCTCGAGGCAACTGCCCGAGGCGGGCCGGACTCGCCATCAACGCGTCGCGGGGCCAGCGCTCGATGTCCACGCCGAATCGAGGGTGGCGTCCGAGCACCATGGGCAACAGGTCCGTGCCGGGCCCACTCGCGCCGAGCTGGGCATAGTAATCTCGGAGGCCGTCGAGGCCGATACGCCCTGCCAGATAGGACGCTGACGTGTTCTCGGACTTCATGATGAGACGCCTGACCGTCGTCACCCCGCCAATGTACGAGTTGCCATAGTTGAACAGCGCGGCGATGGGCTGACCGCGGAAGCTGGACAAGATCCCCTTCTCGACGAAGCAGCCCTGCCGATCCGAGTACTCCTCGTCGCCCTCTGCGTTGATACAGAGCTGGTCACGACCATAGTCACGGAAATGAACTTCAGGCTCCCGCGCCGCTGCCACCAGCACCCCAATTTTCGCGGTAGACCCCACCGTCGTCGTCCGGTGCCACGTGTCCAACCCCGCCGCCTCGTAGGGCGACACGCGAGCGGCCTTGGAGGCTCGCATGACGGATCGGAGGCTGTGCGGCTCGAGGCTGGGATGGGACGCCGCACCGAGGATGGCGTTGTCCTGTCCCAGCACCAGCAGCCGGGCCCGGGGCCGCCAGGCCACGTCTCCCGCGGCGAGGGCCAGCTCCCAAAGGGCGCGCGCCTCCTCGTCCACGATCGTCTGTAGACGTCGCTGGAGCTCACCGTCGAGGGTCAGCTGAACGTTGACGCCGATGAGGTCGAGGTCTCGATTGAGGACCTTCTCCGACAACGCCTCGTCCAGGGTTCGCGTCCGAACCGGGCGTCCGTGCAGGAGCTTGCGAAACACCCGCAGCAACCCGCCGTAGATGCCTCGATCGGCAAAACCGTAGCCGATCAGTGTCCCGGCCCCCTGGACGGCGGTTCGCCAGCGCCCCGCCTCCCGGTCGAAGCGCGCCAGGGGCAGGCCCCTCCTATCCAGCAGCTCACCCTCCTCCCGCGCCGGCGTCCGCGTACGAGCGGGAAGCCGACGGCTGAACCGATAAGGATCGCGCAGCCCGAGGATCATAGACGAGTCGCCGCCCCAGCCTCGCGCAAAGACCGACCGCGCATCGTCAAAGCGCACGCGCGTGTCGCCGTTGCGATAGAATTGGCGGATCCAATGCAGCACCTCCGACGTTCCCCCGCCGGCCGCGCGCTCTCGACGCACCCGGAAGATGCGAGAGAAGCGCTTGCGGGTCAGCGGATCCCAAGTGGCCCGCGACGACGGATCCCAGGGGGTCACCCGCAGGCGTCCGCCGTTGAGCCCGATCACGTGGCCCTCCGCAGCCCGCTTGATGTCTTCGGCGAATTCAAAGTCGACGCTGCGCTCCACCGGCGCCCTGCGCAACAGCTCCGGCCCCCCGATGAGGGTGTCCTTCCAACGACTCAGCCGCCACTGGAACACCGAACGGGCGGTGTTGATCAGGCACACCTCACCGAGCAACGGGTTGTCCGAGTCGGGGCGCTCCATCAGCTCGAAGCGGAGCCGCTCATCGTCGGCCAGCCCGAGCGAATAACCCGCACGGATGACCGTCGAACCCCGCCGCGGCGGGGTCAACTGCAGCCCCTCCGCGTCGTAGACGACGAACCGGCCGCTGCTCAAGGCCTCGACCCGGTACTGATCGCTCCCGAGTCGGGTCACCAGGATGTGACGCAGCGCGACCGGGCTGAGCGGTAACACCAGGTCATTGGCTCGCTCTCGCGACACCCCAAGAGACTCCGTCAGACGAGCCCCCAGCGCGCTCAAATCACCGAGGCTGGCGTCCAACAGACCCTCGAAACCGACCGAGACCCCCTCCACGGTCGCCTTCGCGAAGGACCAGCAGCCGCCTCGGACCAGCAGATAACCGTCCCGATAGGTAAACTCCAAGGGCCCGAGACGGTAAGTCTCATCGTCCTCCATGACGCCGGCCCACCCGGTCGGCGGCTCGGGCTCGTCCGGATCCACCGGGGTCTCCCAGATCCCCGGCGCCAACGGCCGCAGCCTCACCGACTCTCCGGAGAGGGCTGGATGGGTGTGCACCTGCGGACGGTCCGTGAAGCGGGCGTGAAGCGTTTGTGTCCACAGCACCCCCAGCGCGATGACCGCACCGATGACGGCGGTGGCGCCGCCGTCCACCCCGATGACCCTGAATCGCGCGACCCGACGCCGAATGAACAACTTGAAGCCGGCCCAGGAGCGATTGCGCCACCATGGCTCAGGGGCCATCAGCCTGGTCGGATCAGCGGCGAGCGGAGGCGCCGTCGGCTCCGCCAGCTCGTCGAGCCGGAGCTCGTGCAGAGCGCGCTCTTTGAGCCGCATGGCCAGCGCCCGCCGCTGGCTCGCGACGAAGAAGACGAGCACGATGGCGATGGTGCCGCCGAGAAAAAAGGTGCCGTACGACAAAAACGCAGCGGGCACCCCGGCGAACGGTGTGAGATGGGTCAGACCGCCGGAGACGTTGATCACCGTTGACGCCACTGGGACGCTGGCCAACCCTACCAACACCGCCAGCCGATACCGCTCGCGGCGCGAGTTGAACCTCGCCTGGCGCCTGGCCACGTCGTACAACAGCACCGTCAAGAGCACGAACAAGACGACGTACGCCAACAGCCACGGGAAGCCACCGTAGAGGCCCAGGGTCGCCAGCGGGAAGTCGGTGTCCAGGCTGTTGACGACCTGAACCGGCTCGAACCCCAGGGTGCTGTGGATGCCGACGCCATGATACCCGCCGACGTCGTACGTCACCCGATCGGCGATCAGGAGATGCCCGCCCCGCCTGGCCAGGGGAGCCCCGCCAAGCCACATGAGGATACGCTCTCGGACGGTGAACGGGATGATCGGCATCAGCGGCTGAAGCTCGAACGCCAGGCCAAGCCCCACCACTCCCAAGACGCCACCTGCCGCCAGCTGCAGCAGGTTTCCGCGAGCGATGAGGAAGGTCACCGCGGCGACCCCAAGGCAGACGCCGGTGTAGCCGATCTCCTTTTGCCCGACCAACACCAAGACCGTCAGCGCGGTGAGCCCCACCGCCCAGATGGTCACGCCGCGAAAGGCGCGACCGCCGAGCAGAACACCCAGCGCCGGCGCGAACGCGAAGGGCACAAGCAGGGCGGGGGTAAACGAGACCCCCCCCAAGGTGATCCGAGCCGCCTGGCGAGCCGTGTCGCCTCGCGCGAATGCCAGCGCGAGGGCGCCCAGGATCAGGGGCGCTGCAGCCAGCATGAGGGCGGGTACCCGCCCGTTGGGCCATCGTCGCATCCTGCCAGCCCAACCCAGCGCTCTGCGCGAGACGCGATCCCAAAGCGGCGCCCGGCGATCGGGCGCCGCTCACGGGCATCTCGCGAATAATCCGGAAGACCCCAGCGCCAGCCCGCACTCGATAGGTCGACTGAAAGGGGATCCTGGTGCTGCCGTGGTACACGGTCCCATTGACTTCGGCACCAGCCGGGTCCCTACCCGCCTCCACATCGAGCCCCTCGGCGCTCAACCGCAGCGTGACCGCGCCGAGCTCCCAGACATCATCCGGGTCCGTCGTCAGCGTTCGAACGAAGGATGGCACCGCGAATGCGACCTGCGCAGCGGCGACCAGCTCCAACCGAGCCGCTGACGCGCCCAGCTGAACCACGTCGCGGACATGCCGCCAGGGGCGCCAACCCGCCCCGTCCGCGAG
>JAAZYN010001090.1 GCA_014239625.1 Myxococcales bacterium
TCCGACGTGACCGCGCGGAAGTCCGCCGCGTAGCCCAGCCAGGTGTCCTTGTAGGCCTCGGATATCCAGAACGTCTCCCAGGCTGACAGCCCGCCCGCCAGGTACACCTCGAGCACCTTGTAGCCGGTGCCACTGAAGGGCGTGGTCGGCAGATCGCCTGCGCGCGCCGACCCCGGCCAGAGTGGGAGTGCCAGCGCCGCGGCGCCGGCGCCGGCCATCTGTAGGAAGTCACGTCGTCTCAGGGGCATGGCTCGCCTCCTTGCAAAAGGTCTCAGCCGGTGCTCAGCAAGACGCATGCCAGCGGGTGTCGGGGCCGCGTCCGGCCGTGTGCGGCGTCTGCGGTCCCCGCGAACCGGCGCGCGCACGCACTCGGTGAGTACGCGCGCGTACCATCACGCCGCCTTACGAGAGGCCGTGACGTGGCAGGTCCCCGAGGCCGCCTACTCCGCGGCCCCCACAATGGGTCGGACGCAACGGGCCCCGACGGTGCTGTATCCCGCGTGCGGCAACAACTGACTGCGCCATGCGGTCCGCATGGCGAAGTACACATCGGCGTACGACCCACCACCGGCATCGTCCCGCTCTCGTCGCAGCCCGCGAACAGTGTTTGAGTGCAGGTCGGAGCGGGCTCGTCGCCCCAGGGAAACGCCCCGTGGGCGGGTCCCTTGGCCGCGTACTCCCACTCCGCTTCGCCGCTTGACCTCGCCACGGTTCGCCAGCAGCGGGAGGAATCCGGGTGGCATGCCGGTCCTCAGCTACCGGAGACCGAGGTCACTCAAGACTTGATCCAGAACCAGTTGAGACACCTCATGGAACGCGCGCGTGCAGGAGCGCCGGACTCAGACGCTTCGTTGGCCGTCGTCGACGCCGTCCGCGCAGGGGACGTTTCCGGGGCGGTGGCGACGGTGCGCGACCTGTGGGAATCGGGCGTCGCTGCAGCCTCGCTGTGGGACGGATTGGTGTGCGCGGCGGCGGAACGCATGTTCGTCGACAAGACGGGCGAGACCAACCAGCGCGGCGGCGAAGTGCACGCGCTGACCAACGTCAACTCGATGCGCAACGGCTTCCTTGGCGGCGGCTCCTCCGAAGAGACGAAGCGCCTGCTGCTACTCCAGGCGACCGCGTTTGCGACGCTGTTCAACCTGTCTGGGACACCCGTGAGATTCGAGACGCTGACGGCCGACCCGGCGGCAGGAGCCACGCTGGAAGCCATGCGGGCGACCCTGGGTTCGGGCGAAGTGGAACTCCTTCCCAGCCAGGCCGGAGAGCATCTGGACGGGACCAAACAACGCGAGGTGGCCAACGCCCTGTTGGCATACGTCGCAGACGGCCACGACAGCGCCCAACTGGTGGCCCAGCACCTCACCCAAATTCGCGCGACCGCCAAGCGCACGCATTCCGTGAAGTTCCCAGCCGCGCTGCTCGAAGAGTTGGGTCGGGTGGCGCCGGAACATCAGGCGCGGCTCCTGCCGGCGTTGGCGTTCTACATGTCGGGCGAGGGCGCTGGAGATTGGCCTGGGTACGCAGAGACCGCGAGCATCGTGGCCGAGGTAGCGCCTACGCCCTAGCCCGCATTTCTCACCAAAGTTCGAGCGAAACCGAGGAGGGGTAGGTGATACGAGCGTGGCGCGGACCGGAGC
>JAAZYN010001091.1 GCA_014239625.1 Myxococcales bacterium
CGAGCTGGATCGTCTCTGCGACGCGATCATCCTCATTGCGGCCGAGATCGCGAAGATCGAAGATGGCACCTGGCCGCGAGAAGACAATCCGCTCAAGAACGCGCCGCATACAGCGCACGTCGTCTGCGCCGACACCTGGCCCCACGGCTACTCGCGCGATCAGGCCGCGTTCCCCGCGCCGTGGACACGCGAATCGAAGTTCTGGCCGCCCGTGGGGCGCATCGACAACGGGTACGGGGACAAGAACCTGATCTGCTCCTGCCCCCCGATGGAGGAGTACGCCGACGGCGACGCTTCAGAGCCGGCGCCACCGCGGACTCCCCAGCCCGCCTGAGCCGAATGACCGACACCTTCTTCGAGGAGTCCGCGCGCTACCTGCGTGATGTCTACCTGCCGCGGCTTGCCGCCGCGCTCGAGACGCTCCCGACTGAAGACGTGTGGTGGCGTCCCCACCCGGAGGCCATCAGCTTCGGCACGATCCTCAGCCACCTCGAGGGAAACGTCCGGCAGTGGGTGCTCTCGGGCCTCGGCGGACAGCCCGACGAGCGTGACCGCGCGTCGGAGTTCTCCGCCGAGGTCGGCCCTGATGGACGGGCTCTCCTGGCGCGTCTCGAGGCCACCGTGGAGCAGGCCTGCGGGGTGCTCGCGGGGCTACGGGAGCAGGACCTCGAGCGGAGCTTCACGATCCAGGGCTTCGAGACCACGGGCTGGAGCGCGGTCTATCACGTCGTCGAGCACTTCTCCTGGCACACGGGCCAGGCGACGTGGATCGCCAAGGCCCGGGCGGGCGCTGGCCACGGCCTGGCCTTCTACGACGAGGCCAGGATCAACGCCGCGCGGAACGAGTGAGGGGCGCGCGGGCCTGCCCGCCGCTAGCGCTCCAGCAAGGCCAGGATCCGGCCCTTGATCGAGGTCATCCCGACAGCGCCATCGGCCGGCTCACCGCCGCACGCCGCGAACGGAGCCGTGCAGGCGAATACGGGGCCATCCAGAGGATCTTCGGGCAGGCGCCCGTGGCTGCCCTTGACCAGCTCGGGCTGGAGCGGGATGACGTCCATCAGGTAGCGCATGCCGAGCTTCTTCTGCGCGAGGCGCCGGGCGACGCGCAGCATCGGGAGCTTCAAGCTCGGATCCAGGAACATCTCGCACGGGTCGTAGCCGGGCTTCCTGTGGATGTCGACCGAGCGCGCAAAGTCGGGCTCGGCCTCTGCTCCCCTCCAGTAGTAGTAGGTGAACCAGGCGTCGACCTCCGAGACACAGACGAGATCACCTGCGTTCTCATGGTCCAGGCCGGCGCGGGCGCGAGCCTCACCCTCGAGCACCTCGTCGACGCCGTCGAGCTGGTTCAAGACCTCTCGTGCCCGTGTCCTGGCTGCGTCGTCGCGGACGTAGACGTGTGCCAGCTGGTGATCGACGACGGCGAAGGCAGAGCTCCCGTAAGGGTCGAGCACGTCTCCGTCGGGTGTTGCACGCGCCACGCAAAGGCCGGCGTCACGCAGGGCGAGGTTGATCGCGACCGGCCTCGAGACGGGCTGAATGCCGTACTCGCTGACGACCATCGTCGCCGCCCCGGCCTCGTCCGCAGCCGTGACGAGCCTGCCGACCACCTCGTCGATCTCCTGCACGGCCTGACGCGAGCG
>JAAZYN010001092.1 GCA_014239625.1 Myxococcales bacterium
AGTGCTGCTCTAGAAATGTGGAACCGAACAGGAAAATCAGAAAAATATGGCAGTTTACTTATTGCTATTTTTCCTCTGAGCGATCTCAAAATAAGACCCTTTCACCGACGAGTGGGAGATGTGGCCCGCGCAGGGCCCCTACGACAACGAATACATGGAGGACGACCACTACACCGGCCATAGCTTCTGGGCGCTGCTCGGGCTCAGAGAGGCTGCGTATGTGGCGACCACCGCCGGGGAATTCACACTGGCGGCCGACATCGATGCCGTCCGGATCGCCTATCGCACGCGCTTGGACCAGCGGCTTGCCGCAGCGACCGCGCAGACGGGCGGCTACATCCCGCCCGGCCTGGACGACCCCCTCGTTGGCCGAGATTGGGCCAACGCGGGCGGCGGCGTGTATCCGTTTGGCGTACTCGCCACAGACGATCCCCGGGTGACCTCGACGCTGGCCCTGCTGCGTCCTGCCAAATACCGCGAGGGGCTGCTCTTCTATGGAACCAACGCGTTCGCACTGGCCCAGGGCGAGCCGGTGACGTTGGCGAATCTGCACGCCTACGTGACCCACTATGTGACCGAAACGCTGCTTGCGCGGGGCGAACAGCGCGCCGTCGTCGAGGACTTCTACGCCATCCTCGCGCACTCAAGCAGCACCCACGGCGGCTTCGAGCACTCGCTGCGTCCCTGGGGGAGTCGAGATGCCGGGTGGAACCGGGGCCCGCACGGCTGGTGGGCGGCGCGCTACAATGAGTTGTTGCGCAACATGTTGGTGCGCGAGGGCATCGCTCCTGACGACGAGGGAACGCTTCACATCGCATCCGCGGTCTCCCCCGTGTGGGCCGCTTCGGGGAAATCCATCACCGTCGAACGTGCGGCGACCTTCTTCGGCACCATCAACCGGATGGACCTGGCCTACACCGACCACGGCGTCACCGTCGCTATCGATGCCCAGTGGCGCCAAGCGCCTTCCAAGATCGTCGTCCACACGCCGTTTTGGAGCGACGGCGTTGCGACGACGTTCAGTGCCGCTGAGGCCTCAGCCGGGCCGCTTGAGGTCCCGTTTGAGTGGCAGACAGCGCCCAACCTCTCGTACGACCGCGCCGTGGAGGTCTTAGAGGCTGGTTTCCTGGGCGGACCTCAACCGAACGTCCTCCTCGCCAGCGAGTAGCCCGGACGCGACGGCATAGGCCTGACTGAGGGCGAGCGGGCCCAAACCGTCGACCGCGGTGTCGCGCCCGGAGGATTTCAGGCGCCGTACGCCACGCTGTCCCCACTCCATGGCGAACAGGCGGTGGGCGTGCGCCACCAATGAGCGTTGACGTTGGACCGGGTCGATCTCGGTCGCCTCCAGATGAACTGCGAGACGCTCGATACCAGCGTTGTTCAGCGCACTGGTCTCGACGATCGGGGTATCCCGCCTCTGAACCGCCTTCAACGCGGCCCGCAGATCGGTCGCCGCCCGCTTGGCGAGTGCTCCCGTGTCGGACTTGTTGACGCAGAGGACGTCGGGCACATCCATCAGTCCGCTCTTGAGAAACTGGAGCGAATCGCCGCTTCCTGGCTGGACCACCACGACCGTGACATCGGCGACCTCGGCGACCTCGGCGACCTCGGCGACCTCGGCGACCTCGGCGACCT
>JAAZYN010001093.1 GCA_014239625.1 Myxococcales bacterium
CCAGTACGACTCGGCCGGCTCCGGTCCGCGCCACGCTCGTATCACCTACCCCTCCGCGGTTTCCCTCGAACTCGGGTGAGAAATGCGGGTTAGGCCCAACAGCCTTCAACGGGTGAGCCGATGCAACAATGGACCGCAGCGGGCCTTGGGCTCGTCGCCCAGCGCAAGACAACGTCGCGCGAACACGCGGGCCTCGTCGAGCTTGCCCTGCTCATGTCGTGTCCGCGCGATCGCGTATTGGGCGCGTGGGTTTGACGCTGGAGCGCCCACAGAGAGGTGAGCGATCACCGGCTCGGCCGCGTTGAACCGACCCTCTCGGCCAAGCGTGAAGAGCACGTCTACGATGAAGGCCGTGCCGCTGCCTCCGAGGAGCTGGGCGATGAGTGACAGGCGGAAGGGATCCGGGGCGCCGGGATAGATCGTGTGCAGCACGAAGAGCCGCTCGGCGTCCTCTTGGCTGAGGTTCGGGGGCGCGCTGCGACGCTGGTCCATGCGGTCCAGGATGGTGGCGTGAGCCCCTGCGAAGAGACCACGTGGCGCCAGGAACTCGAGCAGCGGGTGGTCGTCTCTGCTCAGGGGGCCGGGCGTGTCCGCCAAGGCGCGCATGGGGCCCCCGGCGACGGCGCGGAGGCTGAGCAGGCACGCGGGGCTGTCGAGGTGCACCCGCCGAAGGTCTGCCGCGATGGGCGCGGTGATCCTGCGCTCCCAATGGATCCCCCCCTGGGGGGCGCTCCCGGGCCGGGCGATCAGCAGCACGTCGTTGGGGAAGAGCTCCCACAGGGTCAGCTGCTCGAAGACGCTGCCCAGCGTGCGCGCGACGACCTCCACGCTCTCGTCCTGCGTCTCGTAAAGGTGGACCCACTGGGCAAAGACCCCGTCTTCGGTCAGGTGCTGGCGGACGGTCTGGAAGAACTCGAGCCCGAACAGGCCCGCGTTGCCGGCGACCCACGGGTTGGAGGGCTCGGACACCACGACGTGGTAGCGCTCATCGCGCGGCAGCCCCTGCAGGAAGCTGCGCGCGTCATCCACATGCAGGCGAACGTTCGTCGCTTGAAGTGGTCTTCCGTTTACCGCGTCGAAGGCGCTCGACGCGTCGACCACGGCTTGGGAGATCTCCACCGCGTCGACGCTCACCTCGTGCAGGGCCGCGGACCCGACGGTCACGCCGCTACCCAGCCCGATGATGAGCATGCGCTCGGGGGCCGGGTGTAACAGCAGCGGCAGGTGCGCGCTGCCGACCTGGGTGACCATGTCGCCTCGCGTGCTGGCGTCCGGCTTGCCGTTGACCGTCAGGGTGCGGTGGCCGCCGCGCTCGACCACGGTGACGGTGGCTGTGGTGCCGTCCGCATGGAACACGAGCTCGCCTCGATGGGCCGCTTTGGAGAACGCCTCGAAGCTGGACACGGGCCGTTTGGAGCGGAAGCCGCCAGCGGAGAGCAGCCGAGCATCCCAACCCGCGGGGACGACCAGGACGCAGACGATGAGCGAGGTGGTGACGCCAACGCGGACCTCGATCCGGACGGTCACCAAGGTCCAGGCGACCACCGCAAGGAGGACCGCGGTGATCACGGTCAGGGCCCGATAGGTCCCGCCGACGCCCCAATAACCGATCAAGACCGGCACCGTCATGACCA
>JAAZYN010001094.1 GCA_014239625.1 Myxococcales bacterium
ACCGCAGGACCTCCCACTGGAGGGTCACATCGTAGACCACCCCATCCAACGACGACGGCTCGAGCGCTACGAAGGTCTGCGGCTCGGCCAGGCATGCAGACGGGCTGAGGGCAGCCCCGTAGCAATGGCGCAGTGATCGTTGGTGGATAGGGCTCAGGTCGACTCCCAGCAGCGGCGACCGCCACACATCGAGGGGCTCGAGCCACGGGATGTCCACCGGGGCGACGCAGAGCTCCAGCCGCTGTGGGATGATCCGCCCACCAGGCTTCAACCAGCGGCGGACCGCGGTGCTCATGGCGCCCATCATCTGGTCGTCCAGGACCCAGCGGCCCATGAAATCGCTCACGATCAGATCGACGGGCTCCGGCGGCTCCAGGTGCCGGATGTCCGCCCGATGAAGGACGACGCGATGCTCCACTCCATTCGCCACGATGAGCTGCTGCGCGATGTCGCTTACAGGCATGCTCTCCACCGCATGAACTCGGCGGGCGCCGCAGCGCGCGGCCAAGACGGCGAGCAACCCGGTCCCGGTCCCGACATCGAGGACCACGGTCTCGGAGCTCACGCACTGCCGTATTGCCCGCTCGTAGGCCGTCACCCGATGGGGATCGGCCACTAGACGCGCGTGGTATTCTAGATCGCCGTCATGGCCCGGTAGTTCGCGCGCCACGTGCTAAAGAGCTTGGAACGAGCGCGCCACGCGCCGGACACCGACGTCGGACCAGCGCTTCTTTTCGGCGGCGAAGATCAGGGTGTAGAAGCGCCCCTTGGTGTTGACGCAGTATATACGTTGCTGCACTTCGACCGTGACGTCTCCCGCTTTGCGGGAGATCGTCACATCCAGCGCGACAGCGGGCTGCCCGTCGAGGGTGGTCCGCCGCTCTGTGACCAGCTGATAGCCCTTTTGGGTGAAACCGCGTTTGAGCCGCTCGACGAAGGTCCTCAAGTTCGTCACCGAACTCTTCGTCAGCACGAATGAGCCCATCCCGCCCCAGCCCCAACGCGCCTGCCCGCCGTCTTCGCCCACGCCCTTCGACCGCCTCCATGACTCCGGAATGACGACCTGCGCCCGCAGCACCATGACGGTCTTGGTTGGCGGTGGTGGGGCGGTCACGACCTCGCCGCTGGCAAGGAACGCAATCGCCATACTGATGTAGCTGAGCATGACATCCATTGTACGCCAAAACACACCGCGGCAGCACATCACCTCGGTCGCCCAACAACGCACGGGGCCCTGCGCGAGCCGAGGCTGGTGACGTCGTGTTGACAGACGTCACGCCGGCTGCATGGAGGTCGCGCCCCGTCGGGATGATCGCCCGCCGCGCCTCCGTGCGACGCCCGGTATGTCCAGGTCTGGCGCCGCCATCAGCGCGAAAGACTTCGGCGGGTCGCCGACAGCGCCCCGGAGGCCATCGGTTCGGTTGACCATGAGACAAATAAAGTGGCGACGCCGTCCGTCGAGGGAGGAGGGAGGACGTGTCACCGCGAAGTCTCGACGGCGACATGCGTTCTCGATTCCCCCCTGAGAACAGTTGTTTGCCGAAGCTCGGCCGAGCTGCTAGTCGTGTGGTGACTCGACACCACACCATAGGAGCTCACATGAGAATTGCAGCAGGCGTATTGTTGATAATCGC
>JAAZYN010001095.1 GCA_014239625.1 Myxococcales bacterium
TCCTTGCCAGCGACGCCGATCGCTCGCCAATATCGAGCCGGACGCAAACGAACACTGGGAATAGTCAGCGCCGCGGATCCGCCGATTGCAGTCGGAGAGACACCGACCCTCCGGGTTGAACGTCGCGACCGCAAAAGACGCCTCGCGACCGCCTCAGCCGGTCAGACCTCCGCAGGAACGCTGCCCGACAGGGGCACCGTCCGAAACCACTCAGGCGTCGTGGTCGGAGCCGACCGCGCCCTCCGAGGCTCCCTCGGCGGCCTCCCTGACGAGCCGCTCCAGGGTGGACTTCGTGTCCGCGTCCTCGGGGCGATCTTCCAAGATCCTTCGCAAGCACTCTATGGCGTCTTGCGGCCGGTCCAGGACCTCTTCATAGAGAATCGCACACTTCGCCAGAGCATCCACGCGACGTTCGGCGTCGACAGAGCGGGTCGCGTACAGCGAGTATATCTCCAGCAACCTCTCCCAGCGCTCCATTTCGCCATACAACAGCTCGAGTTGCAGCAGCGCCGACTCGTTGGTGGGGTCGATCTCGATGACATGCTCGTAGGTCGTCAGCGCGCCCTCAGGGTCATCGAGGCGGACCGCAAAGACCTCCGCCAGCTCCATGAACGCCCCGATGATCTCGGCAGAGTCACTGCTCTCCTCGGCGAGATAGACCAGACACTCGGCCAGCCCTCGCCAATCCTCCTCGGCGCGGCACGCCTCCGCCTTCGCGACCAGGTCTTCGGGGCCCTCCATCTCATGGGCACCACCCCCCAGCGCGCGGCCAGACGGGGCCGCGCTCGGGGGCGCCTCACTGATGCGCGCGTGGGCCGCCAGCGCGACGGCCGTCCCGGCGCCGGAGACCAACAGCTTGCGCTCGATGATGTTGCGCTCGGTGAGCTTTCGTTTCGCGCCCGTCTCGGTCTCGATGAACTTCACCTCGAAGGTGGCGCCGACCACCGCGTTACCCCCCAGGGACGCCGCGTGATATTTGAGTTTGGCCTCCACGTCCTGGTGCAGCTCGGCATACTTGTTGCCGTAACTGCGCGACTTCCCGCCCCACCAATCCCGCATGTTGGCGACCCACTCGTCCATCTCGTCGAGCGCCAGCATGGAGATCGCAGAGATCGTGCCGCAGTACTGGACGACATCGTAGCCATCGACGGCGCCCGTGGTGGTCACGATGATGTCGGCGAGACCACGCTTCTTCTCGCGAATGGTCTCCACCATCTGGGCGGTCTGATCGCGGGCGCACCGCTGACAATAGGGTTGGCCTTCGATGACTTCGCCTCTGTCTTGCGTAGTCAACCGTGTGGCGCACGTGGTGCAATAGGTAGCCATGGCACACTTCGATATTTACTGGTGAGCACGAACTATAGCATGGATACGGTCACACGCTGTCAATGAACCAGGACGCTGGCAACGACGTCGACGATCGGGCGCGCAGGGCTCCGGGACCTGGACTGCGACCACGCCGCAGGCCGCTCAGGGACAGTGAGCAGCGAATCGAAACGTGCAGTGTGGCGATATCCACTGACTCCGCCGGTCAACATGGTGGAACCCATCATCCGGGGCTTGTTCGACCCAGCTTTTGCGTTGGGCCTCCTTGAATTGACCCCCGCCAGTCCTGCGTCGGCCCGCCTTG
>JAAZYN010001096.1 GCA_014239625.1 Myxococcales bacterium
CCACGGAGCGTGGGTCGCCGCCGGTGACCGGGCGCACGAGGTGTTCCTCATCCAACAGATCGACCAGATTCTCGCCGACGTCGCGCGGGTCACCGACAACCTCTCGGTAAAGCGCGTCAATATCATCGACGGCGGGGACGGAACCGCGCTGTCGCAACACGTCGGCTCCTATCTCAACGTCGTCGGCGAGATCCTGGCCCGGATCAAGGACACGGTGGGCATCGATGTGGCCGCCGTGCTGGCCCCGTCCGACCTCGAAAGGCTCGCCTCAAAGAAACCGCTCGCGGCAAAGAAACCGCTCTCTGCCCCGGCAAAGAAATCGCTCCCTGCCCCCACGACATCCAAGGGAGGTGCATGATGGAACTCGCATTGATTCTCATCGGGGTCGGGGTCGTGGCGGTCGCCGCCATCCTCGTCAGCGTCAGCCGACTCATCGTCATCTGCCAACCCAACGAGGTCGTGATCTTCTCCGGCCCGGAGCGCCGCCCCGACCAGCCCGTGGGCTTCCGGCACCTCCGCGGCGGCCGCGGCCTCCGCATCCCGCTGATGGAGCGGGTCGATCGCATGGACCTGACCAACATGTCCGTGGATGTCAGCGTTGCCGGCGCCTACACCCGAGATGGCGTGCCGATCAACGTCCAGGGCGTGGCCAACCTCAAGATCGACGGCGACCCGCCCGGACTCGACCGCGCCGTCGAGCGCCTGTTGGGCAAGACCCAAGCCCACATCGAGCGCATCGCTGCCGAGACCCTCGAAGGCAACCTGCGCGGCGTCCTCGCCAAGCTGACGCCGGAGCAGGTCAACGAGGACAAGGAGAAGTTTGCCGAGGAGCTCATCGAGGAGGCCGAGGTGGACTTCGCCCAGTTGGGCCTGGTGCTCGACACCCTGAAGATCCAGACCGTGTCGGACGACGTCGGCTACCTGGACTCGATCGGTCGCGTGGTCACGGCAGAGCTCATCCGAAGAGCGAGGTCCGCAGAGGCCGAGCGGAAGTCCGAAGCGGAGGTGCAAGAGGCGCGCAACCTCAGTGAGACCCGGCTGGCCCAGATTCAGGCCGAAATCGAGATCGCCGGCGCCGAAGCCAACAAGCGGATCGTCACGGCAACCACCATGCGGCCGGCCGAGGTCGCCCGCGAGCGGAGCACCATCGTTGCGCAGATCGCGCGTGCCGAGGCGGAGGTCGCCGTCCAGAACGCCAGAATCGAACAGGTGAAGGTCCAGCTGGACGCCGACCTGGTCGCGCCGGCCGAGGCCTATAAGCTTCAGCAAGAAGCCGAGGCGCGCGCTGCGGTCGCGGGCATTCGAGAGAACGGTCTGGCGACCGCACGGGGCCTCCGCGAACTGGCCGAAACGTGGATACAGGCCGGTGCCGACGCGCGGGACATCTTCTTGCTCGAGAAGCTTCGCTATCTGGTGAGCATCATGGTCGGGACGGTCAGCAAGGTGGAGATCGACCAGATCACGATGGTCGGCGACGGGAACGGACAGGGCGGCTCGACCGCAGGTCAGGTGGCCAGCCTGATCGAGCAGCTGCGGTCCTCGTCGGACATCGACGTGCCCGCTATCCTCAAGCGCCTCGGCGTTGGATCCAAGGCCGTCGAGCGCAGGCCCGCCAAGAAAAGCTGAGCT
>JAAZYN010001097.1 GCA_014239625.1 Myxococcales bacterium
GATGCGGCCGTCGGGGTAGAGCTGGAAGAGGGCGGCGTTGACGAGGGCGAGACTAAGCTCGGCGACCACGGGTTTGCCGAGTTGGTCGCGGGCCTCGATTGCGAACTCCGCAGTTTCGCCGGGCAAGAAGCTGGGTTTGGCAGGGATGACCTGGATGGCGAGCTGGCGCTCGACGCTGAAGTCTTTGTGCGAAGTCCGCAACTCGCGGCCATCGATCATGCTGACTTCGACGCGGAAGTTGGGGAAGTGGGCGTGCCCGACGGCGATGCTGAGGGGGTTGAAGCCTTTCGTGATGCGGCGCACGTCGTGGCTGATGATGGTCTCGCCTTGGTAGGTGATGAGGGCGAAGCCGTCGTCGACGCGGGAATGGAGGCGGATGGGCAGGGTTTCGCCGACTTGGAGGGTCGGCTTGGCCGCGAAGAAGCGGAGGCGGATTTCGTCAGCGTCGTCGGAGATACGGAGTTCACCATGGCCGGTGACGGTCTGCTGGAAGCGGTCTTTGCCGATGGCGCGAAGGACGTATTGACCGCCGTCTTCAAGGGTGAGGCTGAGGCTGCCGTGGCCCTCGGCGTCGGTGCTGACTTTGTGGGTGGCGACTTTGCGCTCGTCGGAGCGGGTGCGGTCTTGCTCGAGCCACGGGACGGCTTCGATGACGGGGTCAAGGGGCGGAATGATGCGGCGGAGGACGTCGACCTCGAAGTCGCGGGCAGTAGGCTCGCCCGCAGCGTCGGTGGTGGTGAAGGCGATGGCGACGGGTTCGCCGGCAAGGGCGACGTCTTGCTGAGGCTGGACGCTGATCTCGAAGCCGCGTACGGCGAGCATAGCGGCGCCCTGGACCTGGACGTTTTCGCCGGGGACCTGGGCGCTGAAGTTGAGCCAGGAGCCGGGCAGGAAGCCGGAGGCGTCGTAGGTGAGCTGGATCTGGCCCTCGGCATCGCTGCGCTCGGTGAACTCGCGGCCGTCAGGCAGGGTGTAGCGGACTTCGGTGTTGGGCACGGGGGCGTCCCAGTAGTAACGCAGGCCGATGCTGGCGACGATGGGCTCACCGCGGAAATAGACGGGCTGGGAGAAGTCGAGGGTGGCCTTCATTTTCTCGAGCTTGTAGCGCTGGACCTGGAACTGGCCGTTGAAGGTGTTCGTGCCGTCACTGAGGGTGACGGTGTAGCTGCCGAGGGGGACCTGGTCGGGGAGTTCGACGGTGTCGGTGAGGGTGCCGAGGTCGGAGAGGGGGATATCGCGCTGCTGGATGACGCGGCCTTGGGGGTCTTTGATCTGGACCTTCATTTCGAGGCCAGCGGGAACTGTGTAGCGGCCGTCGGCAGTGTCGCGGACGATGGCACGAAGCTGCACGGTCTCGCCGGGACGGTAGGCTGATTTGTGGGGGTAGATGTAGCCTTTGGTGGAGAGGGTCGCGCTCAGGTCAAGGCCAGAGAGGGAGAGGATGTTGCTGGCGACGCCGTGGTCGGTGCGCACGAAAACGCGGATGTCAGACTGATCGGCCAGGCTGCCGAAACGCTTGCGGAGAACGCATTTGCTGCACGACAAATTCATCTTCCGTCTCGCGAAACCCAAAATGCTTTGCGTTCACCACACGCATCGACGTTTTCCTTCCCACGATGTCGCCGT
>JAAZYN010001098.1 GCA_014239625.1 Myxococcales bacterium
GCGCCTGCCCATCCGAAGGTTGCAGCCGAAGTCTGGTGAGAAATGCGGGTTAGTTCCACTAACAGGCGTGGGTTGCGAACAGACCGTGGGACGAAGAGAAGAGTTCGGCTCAGAACACGTAGTAGGCGCCTATCGAGAACCCGGCGTCTATCCGGAAGAACCCTTCATCCGGCGAGCCGTCGTCCGGGCTGTGGTTGCCGAAGGCGAAGAAGAACTCGGGGCCCGCCTTGAAGTTGAAACGAGGCGTCGAGAAGAAGGCGAAGCCGAGGTCCAACCGCACGTGACCGCCCACCACACCGGCGCGTTCAGTCGCGAAGGGAGCCGCCGAACCCGCCGACGAGAACCGGTTGCCTATCCTGAACCCGCGACCGATCCCCGGTCTCCAGAACGAGCCGCGATCGATGTGAAGGTAGTCGTTCACCATCGCGTCGGCCTGAAACGAGGACTCGTCGGACTTGAAGCCCTCGCTCGTCTGCTTGAAGTACCGGCCGGCCAGCTCGATCCGGAGCGACAGCGACTGCACCAGGCAGTAGGCGAAGGACACGCCGCCGCGAACGCTCACGCGGAACGACTCTTCGTCGCCCAGCGTGTCGAAGTTCAGCAGGGACAGGCCGCTGGCCCCGAACTCCTTCACACCCTTGCGGACCAGGACGTCGAAGCCGGGACGCTGGGGGGGCACCGGCCGCGGGCGTCGGTGGTGAACAGGCACGCCGCCAACGCCGCCCCAACGGCGGGGACACAACGCTCGGCAATCATTGAGCTCTCCTCACCAAGTCAAGACAGAGCCCGGACGCGTATAGGAAAAAGCGGCCTCGTGATGTACTTGGTGTCGGGCACCAAACCTGGGTGAACCAGCGTCAGCGCGCCTCCAACTCCACCTCGGGGTGAGTCAGCAGCCATCCTCGGGGGCCCTTGAAGGCGTCCTCCACTTTCAGTCGCATCTCCCGCCGTGGGTCGTCCACCGTGACGATGATCTCCAGGTCCCCACTGATCGCGGTGAACGGGCCCATGTTCTGCGTGTTGCCGCGGGCGATGCGCACGTAGTGCAGGGTCTTGTGGTCCACCTTGTGGCGCTCGAAATCCCCTTTCAGCATCGCGAAGTACTCGTCGAAGCGCCCCATCTTGCCCATGTGGCGTGTGATGATCGTTTCTTTTTCCGCCGCGTCGAGCGGATGGGGCGCGCCTTTGGCCGCCTCCTCCACAAACGTCACCATGTCTTCACGCGAGATGGACAGGGCCTGAAGGCGGCTCTGCTGGCCCGAGCGAACCGCCGCGACGACGGCTTTGGCGAAGTCCTCCAAGGTGTCCAGGTGGGCGTTGGACACCCCCCTCACGCCGGCGTCGGCGACGCATTGCTGCTCGAGGCACACCGAGCCGACGACGCAGTGACCGGTATAGGCGCAGGACTCACCGGCGGCCGAGAGCCGCCCGGCGCAACTCCAGAAGATGGCTGCAGCGGCGGCCAGGAGTAACCAACTCGAGCTCTTCATGGGCGCACTCCGTCGATCGAGGCCTGGGCATGGTCGCTCCTCAGAACGTCAGCAACCGGGCCTTCACGTCGGAGGTGTCATCGCTGGCGTCCCAGGGGCGTATAGGAAAAATAAAGCAAGTTGTTATCGCGG
>JAAZYN010001099.1 GCA_014239625.1 Myxococcales bacterium
GATCATTGCCGGTGTTCGTCTGCATCCGGCCCGATATCGGCGAGCGATCGGCGTCGCGGGTCGCGCGTGGCAGCGCTGCGGATCCGCCGGTTGCGGCCGCAGAGCCATTCAGCGGCGGGGGATCCGGTCCCGCTCCCAGGCCGCCCGGAACACCCAATCGTCGTCATCCGGGGCGCCCTCGCGGGCTGCGCACAGCTCGTTGATGGGACACTCCACACAGGACGGGCTCTTGGCCGTGCACACGTATCTGCCGTGGAGCACCAGCCGATGGCTGACGAGCACCCAGTCCTGCTGCGGATAAAGCGCCATGAGATCGCGCTCCAGCTTGTCCCGGTTCTTCTCATCGCTCAGGCGCAACCGCCGAGCGACTCGGTCCACGTGGGTGTCCACGACGATCCCCGTCGGGATGCCATATGCGCTGCCGATCACGACGTTGGCGGTCTTGCGCGCGACCCCCGGGAGCGTGGTCAGCTCGGCCAGGGTCTTGGGGACCTCCCCACCAAAGTCGCGCACCAGCGCCTGAGCTGCACCGACGATGGCCTTGGCCTTCTGCCGATAATACCCGCTGCGTCGGACGAGCTCCTCCACGTCCTCCAGCTCGGCCACCGCCAGCGCAGCCGGATCGGGATACCGCGCGAAGAGCCCGGGCGTGATCGTGTTGATCACCTTGTCCTGACTCTGCGCGGCCAGCATGGTCGCCACCAGCAACTCCCAGGGGGCGCTGAAGTCGAGCTCCACCACCGGCTCCGGGATCGCCATCGCCAGGCGCTCACCGACCTCTCTGGCGCGTTTTCGGGGGAGACGCTTGCGGGGTTTCTTTGACGTTTGCGTGGCCATCTGCGTCCTATAGGTCATGCAGTCTCGCCGGTCACCCGCAACCGCAAAAACCTGGAAGCACCGCCATCTGACCGTGCCCTTTGCGAGCGGCGGCGACGGGATGCGGGTCGCGGTCCTGGCCGACACCCACAGCAACCCCCACCCCGCCACGTTCGAACTCATCGCCGCCTTCGACCCGGCGTTCATGCTGCATGCGGGGGATATCGGGGACCTGGCGGTCCTCGATCGGCTCGCACGCATCGCCCCGGTGCACGCCGTGCGGGGTAACATCGATGGACACGCGGATGGTCTGCCCGACTCCTTGCGGCTAGACCTCGTCGCCGGCGAGGAGCGGCTGCTCTCCATCTACATGACCCACATCGCGGTTTACGGTCCCAGACTCAACACCGCCACCCGCGCTGCGGCGCTGCACGACGAGGCCGATCTGGTGGTGTGCGGTCACTCCCACGTCCCGTTGCTGGTGCGCGACCGCGGCATCCCGGTGTTCAACCCCGGATCCTGCGGGCCCCGTCGGTTCCAGCTTCCGATCCTGTTCGGCACCATGGAGCTTGGCGACGAGGGCACGCGGCTCCAGCACGTGTGCTGCGAGACGGGCAGCAGGTGGCGCCCGCCGCCGTGACGGCGCGCTGACCGAAGCGTCCTCTCTCGCCTGCTGATCAGCTCCTCGGACGCTTCGGGCACGGGCAACGGGCGCGGGCACGGGGCAGGCCGCTTTCCAGCGGCCCGCTCGCCCGCATTTCTCACCAGAGTTCGAGCGAAACCGAGGAGGGGTAGGTGATACGAG
>JAAZYN010000109.1 GCA_014239625.1 Myxococcales bacterium
CGGGGGCTATTTCAGCGGGGCCGGCGATCTTGCCTCGGTGTTCTTATACATTCGGCTCGATATCGGCGAGCGATCGCGTCGCGGGCCAGGACCGAGGGCCCAGGATTGGCGGCGTCAAGTCATGCTTGAAGGGACGCCGTCAGCGTCGTCGAGGCCCGTCACGAGGGGTCCGCAGGCAAGCGAACGCTGGGATCAGGTGCACTCCTTGGGAAGCGCCTTTTTCAAATGCTTCAAGATATCGACGATGTCCTTCAGGTCGCCTGCGCACTCACCTTCAGCCTCCGCCGAGTCGAGTGAGTCCACGGACTCTCGGGTCACGTTGTAGCTGGTGACCGACCCCGGCGCCAGGGCGAGGGCTGCTTTGGTACAGTCCAGGAGCTTCTGACAGCTCGCGTGCCGCTCGGCGGCCTTCCTGACCGGTACCATGGAGTCGTCCACCTCGTCGCTCGATGTCGGTTTGGACGTGACGTCGTCTTCCTCGCTGCCGACCTGCTTGCCGGGCTCGAATGTCAACCCACCGCTCAGGACGCCCCGGGTCGCGCCAGCGAGGTCGAGCCCTGGGATGGCGTTGTTGCGCAACGCGGGCCCCCCCGGCAAGGGCGCGATCGTCCCGTCGTCGCTCGCCGCCGCGGGCGCAGACGCCTGCGCGACGCCGCCCTTGGGGGCCGCCGCCTGACCCGTCGGTTGGGCGGGCTTGCTGGGCTCGCTGGCCCCTCCCGGGGCCGGCTCGACGGCGTTGTTGGCGCTCGCCTTCTTCGTGGCCGTTGACGTCTTCTTGGGGGCGGACTTGTCGCACCCGACCGCGCCTACCAGGCCGATCGAGCCCACCACTATCATCGCAACAGGGAATCGAAGCATCACAGAGCGCTTACCTTGGCCGTGAACCACCTCAGCAGCCTTGCGGATGTTGGTCACCATGTCCAGGCTCGGTCACCGAGTCTCCGCCGGGACCGTCGCGATCTCGACGCGATTTTTGCCCTTCGCCTTGGCGCTCAGGAGCGCTTGATCGGCGCGATCGATCAGGCCCTCCAACCCTCCCTCGCCCGGCGCGATAGACGC
The DNA here is from genome assembly GCA_014239625.1 of Myxococcales bacterium. Lineage (GTDB taxonomy): Bacteria > Myxococcota_A > UBA9042 > PHBI01 > JAAZYN01 > JAAZYN01. The sequence continues at coordinate 1,060 of JAAZYN010000109.1, forward strand.
GACGCCGACGCTGATGGTGACGTGCAGTGGGCCGCGCTCGCTCGGGACGGCCAACCCGTCGATGGCCGCTCGCAGTCGCTCGGCGAAGCTCTGTGCGCCGCCCTGCATAGGGGTCTCGGGGAGCAGGATCGCAAACTCTTCGCCCCCGTATCGCCCAACGAAGTCGACATCGCGACAGCTCATCACCGCGCGCTTGGCGACCACCCGCAGCACCTCGTCACCAGCCGGGTGACCGTGGGTGTCATTGATCGCTTTGAAGTTGTCGATGTCGAACATCAGCAAGCTCAGCGGTTTTTGATAGCGTTCGGCGCGGCCGTATTCGCGGTGCGCCAGCTCGAAGAAGTGACGGCGGTTGAAGGTGCCGGTCAACCCGTCGATCACCGCGAGCCGTTGGACTTCCCCGAAGAGGCGCGCGTTGTCCAGGCCGATGGCGGCTTGGCTGGCGAAGGTCGACGCCATCTCGGCGTCGTACTCGCTGTACGTTCCGGCCTCGTGGTGCTCCAGCGTGAGCATCCCGATCACCTCGTCGCCGCTGAGCAACGGGACGCCGATCCACGACTTGACCGTCGCCTTGAGCCCGGCGATGAGAGGGCGATATCGGGTGTCGAGCGTCACGTCGGCGATGACCACCGCTCGGCGCGTCTGCTCGAGCTGTGCCAGCAGCGGGTCCTCACCACGTTGAATCTTCAGGTCGCGAAGCTGGTCCTGGTCCTCGTAGCCCCGCCCCGCGACCAGCGTGTAGGCTTCGCCGTGGCGCAGCAGGACCGCCGCGCTGTCGTGCGGGACCAGCTCGCTGAGGGACTCCAGCAGCCGCATCAGCACCTGCCCCATCTCCAACGTCCCGGCCATCTGATTGGTCGCCTTGCGCAAGGCCTCCGCGAGCCGTCGCTCGCGGCGCTCGACCTGATACTCCACCTCCAGCTGTGCGCTGCGCGCCGCCTCCAGCGCGATCGCGATGTGATTGGCAACGGCCAGCAGGATCTGAACATCGTCCTCGGTGAATATTCCGCGGGCCACTTTGCTGTCGAGGTAGACGACCCCCAGGAGCCGGTCGCGGATCATCAGCGGAGCTGCGATGATGCTTCGAATCCCTCCGCCATGGTCGCTCCCTCGGCCGGCGGACGGGCCGCCCTGGGTGCCGCTGACGACCATGGGCTCCAAGTTGGTCCAGACCTGCTCCACCACGGTGCTCGCGTAGCCCGTGAGGTCGGTCAGATCGCCGGCGTCGCTGTGACGCCCGGCGGCCAGCTCGAGGGCTCCCGCCTCCTCGCTGTACAAAAACAGGAAGGCTCGCTCCGCGTTCAGCAGGCGCACGATCTCGTCCAACGCGACCCGCGCCTGTTGATCCGGGTGCAGCACCATGGAGCTCGCCAGGCTCAGCTCCAGCAACGCGTCCAGGTGCCGGTGAAGCCTCATCGCGTCCGCTGTCGCGATGTGCGGGCGCGCGGCGGCGCGGCCGGCGATGGCGCGGTTGAACGCGCCGGGGTGCTCGCGCTCGGAGACGTCGAAGCGGTGCTCGGTTTGTCTCGCACGCTCGGTCCATCCCGCCTGCCGTGCCGTGCCGAGGGCGAGCTCGGCCTCGTAGATGGCCGCCTGGCCCTCACCGCGGAGCTCGAGCAGCTGGGCACGCTCAACCTCGGCTCTGAACCGCACCCAGCGGTTGTCGTTGTGACGCGCTCGGGCCTCCGCCCGATCCAGCCACCGGGCCGCTCGGTCCAGCTTGCCCCGCAGTCGGTAGTAGCTCGCCCAGGCGGTGGCCAGGTGCGCCTCCAGGGAGGGGTGCGTGGCAGCTCTGGCCAAGCGCTTGATCGCGCGTTTTGCCCTGGGGAGAAGCCTGAGGCGCTCCTCCGGGCTGGCGACCTGACACTGCTCGAGGCGGACGTAAGCGGCGTAGACGAAGTAGTCGCGCAGATAAAACGGGCACAATCGGACGCCGACACCGACGCGCTCGAAGTCGGCCATCGCGTCGTTGGCGGTCGGGCCGATCTGTCCGGTCTCCAGCGCGATCGCCAGCTTTTGGCTCGCGAGGGCGGCGCGGAAATACTTCTCGTCCGGGCCGCAGCTGGCGGCGAACTCGCTCCCTCGCTCGATGAGGCGGGCCCCCTCGGCGGCCCGCCCGATCACCGTCAACGCGGTGCCGGCCCAGAGGATGGACGGATACCGCCGAATGATCCCGGTCCCCACCCCCATCGGCTCGCCGCTGAGTACGCGCGCGCGCCGCAGCCCGGCGAACAGGACCTCCCAGCCCTCGCGAGCGTAGCCCCGAATCAACAGGTTCCAGCCCAGGTCGGCGCAGGCGCCCAGGTGATCCCAGACCGGAAGCCACCGTTCATTCTGCGCGATGTAGGCCAGCGTCGCCGTCTGCGAACGCGCGCTGTGGCCCAGGAGGTGTTGCGCCACGTTACCGTAGAGCGCCGCGCGCGCCGCCAGCGCTGGGTCCTCGAGGGTCCGAGCCAGGTCCACGGCGCGTCGCAGGTAGCGATCGCTGCTCCGCTCGCGTCCCAGCACCGCGAGATACACGACGTGGTTGACGTAGTGGTTCACCAGCTCTTCGGATGGGCCCAGTCGATTGGCGGCGAACAGCGACCTGCCGATCATCTGCGCCATCAGCCGCGGGTCGACGTCGAAGTAGGCACACAGGCCACCGACGTTGTGGAGCCGTTCGAGGATCTTGAGACGCGGTCGCTCCTCGCTGTCAGCCCCACCGAACCCGAACCCGGTCCAGGACATGAGTCGCCCGGCGATCCACATGATCCCGGCGTCCCACAGGCTGCCGAGCCATCCGCTGCGGACGGTGGCGTTGAGCTCGGCCAACCCGGCGCGCACCTCGGCCAGCGCGCGGCTGGTCTCGAAGCGGCCCCACAGAAGCACCTCGGCCATGCGCGCGCGCAGAGAGGCCCGCTCCAGGGGGTCGTGGTGGGTCGCCAGCGCCCTCCGGAAATGAGTCAGGGCCTGGTCGTATCCGCCCGTTCGCGCCAGGGCCTCGCCGCGCAGCTCTTCGAGCTCGGCGGTCGCGGGGAGGTCGGACTCGGTCTCCACCACCTCCGCATCGGAGAGGAACTGCAGGGCCAGCTCGTTGGCGTGCCGGGACATGGCCAGGCGGGCCGCCTCGATGTTCGTCTGGCACACCCGGTCCGGGTTCTTTTCGCGCTCACCCAGCGCATAATGGCGCGCCAACACATACGGCATGGGCGAGCCATCGGTGCCCATGACGGTCGGCCTGTCCGCGCCGTCGAGGAGCTCGGCCACCCGCTGGTGCAGACTGCGGAGGCGCTCTGGGGCTGCCAGCTCGAGCAGCGCGCCATAGGCGAGGTGATGCACCCCGCTGTAGGTGGCTTGCTCCGACAGGCCGTCGGCAGCGCCCAGGTCGTGGACCGCCTCGATCAGGTGCACCCGCCGCGCCTCGGCGATGGCGTTTCGGACTTCGACGTCGCTCTCGTCGACCGTCTGAGAGACCTGTGAGAGCCTGAACCGTGGTCCCCACACCGCCGCCGCGGTGAGGACGTCGAGGGCCCCGTCATCCAGGTCTTCGATCCGCTGCAGCAGCAGGTGAGCCATGTCCTCGGGGAGCTCGAGGTTGCCCAATCGTTCGGCGACCGAGCCCTCCTGTCCCTCGGTCGTGAGCTTCCAGCGGCCCCACCACGGCACCAACGCGCCCATGTCAACCAGCAACTGAAGGTAGTTGCGCGCCGCCATGGGGCTGCCTGCAGACCACGTGTGCACGTGCCCGACCAGCTCATCGGAGACATCGAGCCCGCCCAGCACCGACGTCGCGAGCTCGCTCATGCCGGCCTTGGTGAGCGGGCCCAGGGGGATCCGCTTGAGCGAGCGGGTCGGGCCCAGCGCGCTGAACAGGTCAGGCTCGTCGGACGCGGCGCTCGACTCTGCGGTCAACAACACCATCAGGCGAGAGTGCCGCAGGCGCCTGCTGACCAGGGTCAGGACCCGCAGGCTCGCCTCGTCCAGCCAGTGGCCGTCATCGATGCACAGCACCGCCGCCGCGTGACTCTGGGCGAGACGAAGCAGCAGGTCTGCGACGCTCTCGTGGAAGTGCTGGGCCTCGTCGCTGCGGGTCTGCCCTGGCATGCGGGCGAAGCCCTTGGACAGCGCATCATAGAGGTCCGGTGCGATGCTCGCGACCACCTCCGCCACCGGCGCCAGCGCCGTCGACAGACGCTCTCGCGCCGCGCGGTCGTCGGCCTCGACGACCCGGTTGGTGAGCCTGGTCAGCGCCCTGCCCAGCGCAGCGTAGGGGGTTCGTTCGTCGGGCTGACAGGTCGCGTGGATGACCAGCGCCCCCGACGCCTCGATGTCATGTTGAAAGGTGCGCGCCAACCGGGACTTCCCGGCCCCCGGTGGCCCTTCGATCACCACCACCGCGCCCGAGCCTCCCACCACCTCGCGCCAGTGGCCACGGAGCCGCTCGACCTCGCTGGAGCGACCGGTGACGCGCATCGACCCGGGGAGCGTCGGCGCGCTCGACACGGCCGCGGACCGATGTGACAACCGCTCCAGCGCACGCTCGAAGCGCTCCGAGGCGGCCAGATGGCTCAGCGCCTCGTCGAGGGACTCGGCGCGCTGAAGGTCGCTCCAGAGCCCCCACGCGCTCTGGTAGCGATCATCCGGGTCCTTCTGCAGCAGCGTCGCCACCATCGCCGCCAGCGCCGGGGACGCGCCGCGGCCGACGGCGCTCAGGGCGGGGGCCGGAACCGTCGCGTGTTGACGGACGATCTCGGCGACCTCCGGGGCCACGAAGGGAGGCTTCCCCGCGGCCGCCTGAAACAAGACGACACCCAGGGCGTACAGATCGGAGCGGTGGTCCACCGGACGGCGGAGCATCCCGCTTTGCTCCGGGGCGGCGTACAGCAGCGTCCCGACGGCCTCGGTGGCAGCGTCGGTGCCCTGGTGGGCGCGGGTGACGAGGCCAAAGTCGACGAGCCGGGCGGTCCCCTGCTCATCGACGATGATGTTGGCGGGCCTGACGTCGCGGTGGATCAGCCGATGGCGGTGGACCTCGGCGAGGGCTCCCGCGAGCTGGCGCCCCAGCTCCAGGATGTCGTGGGGCGGCAGAGGCCCCGCCCGGTCGATGCGGGCCTCCAGTGACTCGCCGGGGACGTATTCCCGCACCAGGTAGGAGCGACCGTTGAGGTCGCCGACGGCCACCACCCTGGGCAGCGATGGGTGTTCCAGCACCGCGGCCAGGGCGGCCTCGCGCCGGAAGCGGTCGGCGGTGCCAGCGCTCACCGCCTCGCCGCGCTGGATCTTCACCGCGTAGACGCCCTCGCGCCCCACGGCGCGGTGCACCACGCTCTCGCGCCCGAAGCCAATGACATCGCCGAGTTCCAGGTGCTCGATGGGGCCCGGGGAAGCCACTATGGGGTCGTCTCGCCGGCGGCGTCGGTCTTGTTGTCGATGGCCTCGGTGATCTCGGGGATCTGGTCGCGGTGGGCGACCGTCTTGAAGGGCTGCTCCAAGATCACCCGCGCGCTGCGCGAATAGGTGAAGTAGGCCCAGATCCACTCGAAGAACACCACGAATCGATTTCGAAAGCCCACGAGGAACAGGATGTGCACCCACACCCAGACCAACCAGGCCCAGAACCCCCCAAAACGCCAGCTCCCGATCTCTGCGACGGCCTTCGAGCGGCCGATGGTCGCCAGAGAACCCTTGTCTTTATAGGTGAACGCCGTCTGCGGCGCCTGCGCGAGGCTGCGGACGATGTTCTTTGCCACGTGGCCACCCTGCTGGATGGCGACCTGAGCGACCCCGGGCAGCTGCTCGCCATCTTGCTGGAGAGCCGCCGCGTCGCCGATGACATACACCTTTGGGTCGTCGGGGAGGTGAAGCGCGGGCGTGACCTCTGCCCGGCCCGCCCGGTCGGTCCCTGTGGCCAAGGTGGCGATCAGTCCCGTCGCCCGCACGCCAGCGGCCCATATCACCGTCTTGGCCGACAGCCTGTCGCTACCAAAGGAGAGGCCGTCGTCGTCGACTGTGGTCACCCTGCGTCCCAGCTCGATCCGGACACCCACCGCCTCCAGCTGTTGGTGCGCTCGCTCGCTCATCGCCGGGCTGAAGCCCTGCAGGACCCGGTCGCTGGCGTCGACCAGCACGATCCTGGCGTGCTCGGGGCGCACCCGCCTGAAGTCCCGGGCCAGCGTCTTCTTTGCGATCTCGGCCAGGGCGCCGGCCATCTCCACCCCGGTCGGACCTGCGCCGACCACGGCGAAGGTCAGCCACGCGGCGCGGGCGTCCGGGTCGTCCTCACGCTCGGCGTTCTCGTAGGCGGTCAAGACACGGCGCCGGATCTCCAGGGCCTCGTCCAGGCTCTTGAGGCCAGGAGCGTGCTCCGCCCACTCGTCGTTGCCGAAGTAGTCGTGAGTGACCCCAGTCGCCACCACCAGGGCGTCGTACGTCACCACCTCCCCGTCACGCAGGAACACCCGGCGGGCGCGCCGGTCGATGCGCAACACGTCGGCCAGATACACGGTGCAGTTCTTTTGGCGCCGGAACATTTTTCGGATCGGGTAGGCGATGTCCGCGGCCGTCAGCCCGGCTGTCGCGACCTGGTAGAGGAGGGGCTGGAACAGATGGTGGTTGCGTCGGTCGATCAACGTCACGCGGACGTTGGCCTTGCGGAGGCCCCGAGCCACGTGCACGCCACCGAAGCCACCGCCGATGACGACAACATGCGGAACGGGCTGCGCTTCAGTCATACCCTAGGGATACCACACACCGGCGCTGAGGTTCGCCGTGATCGAGCCGCGGCGGCTCTGGCGGGGCACCGTCAGGCGGCCCGGATCGTCACGGGGACGCCCGTCATGATGTGTTGCCCTGACACCGGCTCGACCATGGCCGCGCCCGACGGAATCACGCGGTTGACGTTCACCTCTGGCAACCCGTGGGGGACCACGACCGTCCCGCGCGCGACCCCGTGACGGAGTGAGACGGGCAGCTCGATGGCTCCCGCGTCGCTCGAGATGGTCACCCGCGCGCCGGTGGAGACCGCCAGCCGCTCGGCGTCGTCCGGATGCAGCCACGCCGCGTCGTCGCCCTTGCGGACGCTTCGCACGCCGCCGTGCACCCAGCTGTTGTGGCCGATCTTACGTCTCCGGCCCACCAGCAGGAAAGCCCCGGCGCCCTGCGCATCGGACAGCAGACGCGCCTCCCACTGGGCGAGCCGGGTGGGCTCGGCGGCCAGGTCCGAGTGCCAGAATCGGAGCCTGTGCTCACGCGTCAGGGGCCCACTTCCGAGGTACGTGCCGGCCGCCGGGGTGGGGGCCTTGAAGCCGTACTCTCCGAGGCCTGCTGCGCGGCGGAGCCACCCCGGGAGGGCCCGCCGCGGGGTGCGGCCCAGGGCCCGGTTCAGCACGCCGGAGCCGAGCAGCGGCCGACCCATCGCCGCCGCGATGTCAGCCAGGATGCGCACCTCCGGCCTGCGGCCGCGGCCCTCGCCGGTCCGGTCAGACGGGGCCAGCACCACTGCTGCCGCGCCATCGCAGACCGGTGACGAGTCCATGAGATTGATGGGATCAGCGATCATGGCCC
>JAAZYN010000010.1 GCA_014239625.1 Myxococcales bacterium
GGACCGGAGCCGGCCGAGTCGTACTGGCCGTACGTCGCAGGTCGGCGGAGGGAGCGCGCGCTCGTAGCGCCTGCCCATCCGAAGGTTGCAGCCGAAGTCTAGTGAGAAATGCGCGCTAGCAGCAGGGCAAGCAGGGCAAGCAGGGCCAGCGCGCCGGGGTCCGGCAGGTGGGAGCCCCCGGACTGGCAGTCGCAGCCCGCCGGTCGACCGGCGATGGGTCCAGTGTCAGGGGCGACATCGGGGTTAACGTCATCTGTCGCCAGGAGATCGGGAGCTGGCTCGGGGGACGCCTCGGGGCCCTGCTCCAGCATCACCTCCGGCGGTGCCTCCGGGAGGGGCTCCAGCGACTGCTCGGGCTGAGCCTCGCCCTGCGTCTCTGCGCCGGGGTCGTGTACCGTGATGAGCGCAGTCGCCTCCGCCGTGGAGCCCCCGTGATCCGTCACGGTGAGTCTGGCGGTGTAATCGCCCGAGGGCACCGGCTCCAGCGCGTCGGTTCGAGCGAGCCACGTCTCCTGTCCACCCTCGCTCATCGACGCCGTCAGGTTGAGCGTCACGAGCGTCGCGACCACCGCCTCAGAGGGATCCTCGACGACCAGCGAGACCGTCGCAAGGCCGATGAGATCGTCGGCTGTCCACGTCAGAGCGCTGACCCCGACACCGATCGGAATGACCGATGGGTCAGCGACGAGGGTGGCCTCGGGCGACGTCGCGTCGATCACGGTCACCCCGTCCGACCACGTCACGGGGGACGTCTCTCCGCTGCCGTCCTGCGCCCGGACACCCACCTCGTATCGCAGCCCGACGACCAGCGGCAGGCCGGAGAGCGCCTGATTACCAGGAGAGCTGGCCGGCTGGAACCCGCCGCTGACGACGGCTCCATCCACCGTGCGCGCCATAACCTCGTAGGTCGCGCCCGCCTCGGCGTCCCATTTCACGTACAGCGTGTCGGAGCTCTCGATATCGTCGACGTCGACGTCGACGATGCCGCTGGGGGGATCGATGTCGATCACACCCGTCGGGCCGAGGATCGTCGCCTCGGCAAGCCCCGAGAGCTGCCCGTCCGCGGTGGCAGCGACGACCTCGAAGGCACCGTCCCCGTCGGTGTCGGCGACGACCACCTCTCGGACCCCTGCCCCCAGCGCGTAGCTCCAATGAATGTCACCGCCGCAGGCGTCCAACGCATACACGCTCCCGTCGGCGCTCCCCACCAGGGCGCTCGGTCCCGAGCCCGCGTCAGGTAGGTGCCCGATCGCCGCTACATTCGCCAACGCCCCAGGGGTGGCCCCCGCCGCGTTGGCGGCTGCTTCATTGGCGTAGGCGACGCCGTTGGCGTAGGCCATCGTCCACAAGGTCGCGCCAGTGCCCATGGTCGTGGCGACGACTGTGCCGGTGTAGGCCTTCGCCGCTACGTAGGTGTCCTCCCCTGCGCAGCTGACCTTCGCCCCCAGCACCGGTTGGTTCTGAGGCACGGCGTTGGTGTAGACCATGCCCACCGCCGGGTCATAGAACTCGAAGTGGTTCCGGCTGGCCAGGAACACCCGGTCGAAGCCGTCACCCGCGGGGTCGCTGATGACCGAATGGACGCTGATCTCGGTCGGCGTGAGCACCGTAGACGCGCCGTCGGTGGCGTTGAATCGCCACATCGAGACGGCGGTGCCGCCGATGATGGAGGGCGGGCCACCGGGACCACCCAGGTTGGCCACGGCCAGTCGCCGCATTCCCAGGTTGTTGACGTCCGCGACGACGTCGAACACCAGGCCGCCATCGGCGGAATAGACGACGAGGCGTTGGGCGCCATCGCTTCCCCGGGTCTGAAACGCGATCTCATCGCCCGCAGCCCCCAGGATGTCGGCGGTCACCACGTCGCCGTACAAGATGTTGGTACCGCCGCCGGTCATGTCGTTGGTCCACAACAGATCGCCCGCGCCGTCGAAGGCACGCATCACCTTGTGGTCCATCGCCACGATGACCGGCACGCCGTCGTCGTCTCGCGCCACGACGACCCTCCCCACGTCCTGCGTCGTCCACAGGGGTGTGGGTCCGGCGCCGCTCTTGAACGTGTGAACGACTAGCTCGCCGGAGCTGGTGATGACCAGCACCTCCTCGCCACCGTCACCGTCGACGTCGGCGGCCACCGGGAAGCCCGTCAGGTCGCCATAGCCGGGCTCGTTGGAGCGCACCCGCATCCCAAGGACCGGCTGGTCACCGTCAGGTTGGTAGTTGAGGGGGGCGTAGGAGGTGGGGGAGTAGACGAAGAGGCGCCCCGCGGAGGTGACGGCGCTCAGGGTCGCGTACTCCTCCAGGTCCGGATAGCTGCCTACGTGGGTCGCCATGAACGTCGTGTTTGGAGGTGAGGCGATAGCGGCCATGGTGTCGATGGAGGCGCCGGAGAGATCGGCGACATGGAGCGATGAGCCCTCGGTCGGCGACTCCGTCAGGATGATGCCCCCGAAACCCGTACAGACCGCGCGGCGTTTCGCCACGTGGTAGCCCGCCTGATCGCGCTGGGCACACAGGGCGACGTTCATCGTCGCCCCCAGCTCGTGCATCACCATGAGGCCACCGGCGCCGTCGTGGGTCAGCACGGCCCGCGTCCCGTCGAGGCGCTCGATGAAGATCTCAGCCATGCCGTCACCGTTGACGTCGTGGGTCGCCAGCGGCCGGGCGTCCGCGACGCTGGTGACGAGAGCCCCGGTCGCCGTGTCGAGCACTTCCAGCAGGAAGTCGGGCGCAGGTGCGTGTCGGAACGCCACCACGACCTGCTCCTGGAGGCCGGTGACCGCCGCGATGGAGGTGTCGGCGTGGGCCATCTGGTCGGTGTCGAAGTCGGCGGCGGCCCGCTCCCAGACGAGCACCGGGCGTGCCGCCAGGTGGTCCCAGTCGAACATCGCGACGCGCACCGAGTTGTAGGTCGCGCTCCACCCGCCAGAGGGAAAGATCAACACCTCGTCGTCGCCGTCCCCGTCTACGTCGGTCACCCGCGTCTTGGCCCGGCCGGCTGATGTCTTGCCGGCGTCATCGTCGGTGGCGCCATGCAGGACGCCGGTGGCGAGGTCATACAGATAGACGTTGTCGCGGCCCATGACGAAGAGGTCTGGGCTCAGGTCGCCGTTCATATCGAGCACGGCATCGTAGTAGTCCACCGGATAGTCTCGAGGGGCCGCGGTGTCGAGGCTGGAGAGCTGGACCGCCGCGTCGTAGCCTGACGCGAAGGTGAAGACGAAGCCCTTTTTCGGTGTCGCGCCGGGCTCGGTGGGGTTGGCGTTCACCGCGAACAGGTCGACGATACCGTCGCCGTCGACGTCGACGATGCGAACCGAGTCGTCGATATGTCCGATCAGGCCCGGCGCCGTGCGCCACAGCTGCTGTCCGGTGAGGCTGTCGAACACGAACGCCGAGAAGGCTCCCTCGGGGCCACGACCGCTGGCCACGATCTCTTTGGATCCGTCGCCGTCGAGATCGTAACGTCCGCAGAGGTTGTCTAGAGCGTAGAGGCTGGTGCTCCAGAGCAACCCGTCGTCGATGCGTCGAGACTCGAGGTTGCCGCCGATCAGCGCGACGACGCTGAGCGTTCCGGTCACCGAGACGAACGCTCCCGGGATCCACTGGTGCCACTGCAGCTTCCCGCCGAGGAACGTCGTCCATGCGGGTTGTGGGGTCGCGATGGGCGCCGTGCCGTCCACGAACCCGGAGCGCCGCGCGTCATGGCGCGCCATCGGCCACTCCGCGAGGGCGGTGGAGGTCGCCAGGAGCACAAGCACGAGGCCCCACACCGTTGCTCGAGCGCGATAAGTCATGGTCACTCCGGATGAGTTCGTTCGGACCGTCTCGCCTGTGCGATGGTCCATTCTAGCTAGGTCGACCTTTCTTCGAGAATTGATCACTCGATCTGTCGAGCCTGTCACACCATACGAGGGGAGTGAGATGAACGCCGACGCGAGGGCTCAGGACCGGCTGACGGACCACGTGAGGTCGGGTGACCCACGGGTCGCCTTCGTCGAGCGCACCGCTGATGGGAGCGAGCGCTCGTTGACCTGGCGCGAGCTCGACACCTGGTCTCGCCGTTGGATGAGCGTTCTGAACGACAAAGGGGTCAGGCCGGGCGATCGAGTTGCGGTGTTCGCGCCGTCGAGCCTGGAGCTCGTGGCTGCGCTGGTGGCGCACCACCGAGCGGGTCTGGTGCATGTGCCTGTGAACACCCGGTATCGGCGGCGGGAGATCGACCACATCGTGACCGACTCGGGCAGCGCGCTGCTCGCGGATGAAGAGCTGCTGCGATCGTTGCATACCTACGAGCCGGCGTCGGCGATCGATGTGTCTCGGGATGACGAGGCGACCTGCCTGCTCATATACACCAGCGGGACGACCGGGCGCAGCAAGGGGGTGACCCTTTCGTTCCGCGCGGTGACGCGTGGGATCGGGGCCCTGACGGCGCTCTGGGAATGGAGCGCCAGCGACCGTCTCGCGTTGGCGCTGCCGTTGTTTCACGTCCATGGGCTGTGCATTGGGCTGCATGGGACCTTGTTGCACCGGATGACGGCCGAGATTCAGCCGCGGTTCAGCCCGGCCCAGGTGGTCTCGGCCTTCGAGCGTGGAGCGACCATATTCATGGGGGTGCCCACGATGTATGCGCGCCTACTGACCCATCTCGACGCTCACCCGGATGATGCTATGCCGTTGCGGCGCGCGCGGCTGTTCACGTCGGGGTCCGCGGCCTTGCCCGCGTCCGACCACCGGCGCTTCCACGAGCACACCGGTCTCGCGATCTTGGAGCGTTACGGCATGAGCGAGACCTTGCTGACCCTGTCGAACCCCTACGGCGGCGAGCGTCGGCCGGGAAGCGTCGGCTTCCCCGTCCCCGGCGTCGAGGTGCGGATCGTCGACGACGCTGGAGCAGAGCCCCCGCCGGGCGTCGCTGGAGAGATAGCGGTCCGCGGTCCGTCGTTGATGAGCGGTTACTACGGGTTGCCCGAGGCTACCGCCAGCAGCTATCGCGACGGCTGGTTCATGACCGGCGACGCTGCGTTTCGCGATGAGGATGGCTACGTCCACATCGTGGGTCGCAGGAGCGTCGACATCCTCAAATCAGGCGGGTTCAAGATCTCCGCCCGCGAGATCGAGGAGGTGCTGCTCGAGCATCCCGCGGTGGTCGAGGCCGCCGTCGTGGGTCTGGAAGACCCTGAATGGGGACATCGGATCGCCGCCGTCGTCGTGGTCGCCGCCGGCGTCATCGTCGGTCCGGTCGCCGCGGCGTTGGACGGTCACTGCAGGAGCGTCCTCGCCAGCTTCAAGAGGCCACGGCAGATCGAGGTGTGGTCCGAGCTGCCGCGGAACGCGCTGGGAAAGCTTCAGAAGCACCGGATCATCGCCGCTCTCAGCTGAGGCCTGCCTCCACCACGGCGGGGGGGGCCGGAGAGCCTTCAGGCACCCCGGAACCAGGGCCGTGAAAAACGAAGTCTGGCAATCGCGACGCAGCGACCACGACACCTATCCGGAGAAGCGTGGCGCTCGCTGCGCGCTCATGCCGGCTGATGCGCTCGTGTCACTTCGCGGAGATCCTCACCACCGCTCCGGCCGAATACGCCGTGAACTCGGGCGCGTACATCGGCTGGACCGTCGCCGGGGCGACCTTGTAGGTCCCCGAGATCGCCACCCGCAGCCGGTACTTGAAGGTGTACTCGCCCATCGGCAGCTTCTCGAAGAAGAAGTTGGTGCCGCTGTCGCGGACCTCTTCATACCAATAGACGCCCAGGTCCCACTTGTGCTTCGACACCGTGCTCACCGGCTCCAGCCCGGCCGCCCGCGGGTCGCGCAGGTGGACGTATTGCATCTCGTGCTTGGTCCGCAGCGACAGCTGGACCTCGACCTCGTCGCCGGCCACCAGCTTCACGCCCTCTTTCAGCGGCACCAGCACCACGTCGTTGCCCGAGCGCGTGCGCTTGTAATAGGTCCGCGTGACCTTCAGGAAGTCACCCCGGGCCTCCTTCGGCGGCCGCTCGGTCGAGAAGTGCCAGGTGGACGAGGCGAACGCGAAGCCCTTGGTCGCCTTCTCCACCACGATGCTCGACGTCTTGTTGGGGTCGATGTCTTTGCCTTCGATGACGATCTGGTTCTTCTTGCCGGTGTACGTGTCGGGCTCGAACACGAACCTCTTCAGCAGCGCCCCGCCCGCCTTGACGTCGATCTCCTCGCGGTTGCCCAGCGTGCCGGTCTTCTTCATGTAGTGCGCCAGCGAGTACAGGACCTCTGACGTCGCCCGGGTCGACTTCCAGTGGTTCAGCTTCTTGTTGAGCAGCAGCCACTGCACCAGCCCCGACAGGTTCTTGTCCTTGGGCGTCACCTCCATGACGGTGCGGACCGCGAAGGCGTGCGTCTCGATGGTGTCGTTGTACCACAGCCAGCTCCGGTCCTCGGCCGCCCAGTAGGTGCCCATGTCCTTGTCTCGTTTGGCCGAGTCCATCACCGACTCCCACACCAGGGTGGCCGCCTTGGGGCGCTTTTCACGATGTAGGGTCAGCGCCAGATAACCCTTCAGATAGGGCGAATGCCGCTTCCAATGCCTGAAGCTGAAGTCGAGCATCGCCGTCCGCTCGGACTTCGAGAAGGTCCCGGAATACCAAGACTTGTCGGGATAGTTCGAGAGCACGTAGTTGACGAACGTGATGAACTCCCAGCACCCGTTGAGGGCCATGCAGGTGTGTACGATCTGCCGAACGTAATGGTTGTGCAGGTACCGCCACCCGCGCCGGATCATGTCCTTGGGCACGTCGACGCCGAACTCCAGCGCCTTGGAGAACCCGTGAAGCAGGTACAGCGTCACGTACGGCGACGGCGGACCGCCCGGAAACCACGGGAAGGCGCCGCTCGACGTCTGCGCCTTTTTGAGCTTCAGCAGCGAGCTGTCACGCGTCGCCTTGGTCACCCGCGGGTCCAGCACGTTCGCCAGCTCGCTGGCCTGGTGCGTGCCCCCCTTGGACTGCCGCACCCACGGCGTCTCCTCCAACGCCATCTTACGGTTGGGATCCAGGGCGTCGAAGGTCTCCAGCCGCGTCTTGCGCGCCGAGAGCTTCTTGGCCATGGCCGCCACGGCCGGGTAGGACGCGAACATCGAGCCGAGGATCCCGGTGGCCAGGAACCGGTTCAGCGTCGCCTCGGTGGACTCGTAAGGGTAGTTGACCAGGTACGGTAGGGCCGACAGGACCGAATAGAACAGCTGCCCGTCCACGGTCACGACCATCTGATCGTCGACCCGCGTCGGGTCGTCGTCTTTGGCCAGGTCGGCGAACGTCATCGTCCGCTTGTCGGCGCCGTCGAGGGTCACGAAGCGCGACTGGAACAGGTGCATGCGCCCCGGCAGGATGGGCAGCGGGCGCAGCTCGCCGTCGCTGAAGCTGTCGGTCGACGCCACCACCTTGAACGCCACCAGCCCGAGCTTCTTGGGCGTCGTGATGGGGAAGGTCAGGTTTGCCCCGCCCCCGGCCTTCACCGTGAAGGGCGCGCTGGCGTCGGCCGCCTTCAGCCCGAACGACGCCAGCAGGCTCTTGTTGGTCTCCGGGTCGACGATGTCGAACTTCAGCGTCCCGTTCAGCTCGTTTTTCGAGGCGTTGTTCACGACGACCTTGAGGTCCGCGGCGTCACCCTCGCGTAAGAACCGCGGGAGGTACGGGCGCACCATCAGCTCCTTGACGGTCCGGCTCTTCTTCTTCACCGAGCCCGACTTCAGGTCCCGGGTCACCGCGTGCACCCAGACGTTCCAGCTCGTCACCGAGTCCGGCACGGTGAAGGTGAAGGACACCGAGCCGTCCTTGCCGGTCCGAAGGTGCGGCTGGAAGAACGCCGTCTCCGAGAAGTTCGAGCGCAGCGGCGCCTTCTTGGCCTGGCCCCCACCAGCCTGTCGCTCGGAGGGGCGGGGGGCCTCCGCCGCTACTGACTTCAGGTACCTCTTGGCTCGAGCTTTCTTGGGCTTGGCCTTGAGCTCATCGCCGTCCTTGGCGGATGTTGCCGCTGGAGCGCGCGCGAAGTCGTCGACCCCCCCGCCCCCGCGGCCAGTCCCGGAAGCGCCGAGGCCGACGCGTCGCCGCCCCCGACGACCGGGCCCGCCGATGCCGTAGCCGGAGTGGAAGCGCAGCCGGTCGCCGGACAGCCCACGATAGCCCGGCAGCCCCATCCCGCTGCCCCTGACCCAGCGCGTACCCGCCGGCTTGAGGCTCGAGTTGGTCCAGGGAGTGCTGGTCCGGAAAGGGAACAGGGACTGAGGGCTGGGTGGGGAGTGCCGCGCGAACACGTCCAGGCTGCGGTCGTACATGTAGGCCAGGATCTCGGCGGCGGCCACGGCCGTCTTCTTCTTCGACGGCCCGGTGACCTTCACCGTCCAGGTCTCCGTCTGACCCGGTCGCAGCTTGTCGCGGAAGGTCGAGAAGCTCAGATCCAGCTGCTTGTCGTCCCAGGGCACGTAGATCGACCGACCCGCGGTGATCAGCTGATGGTCGTTGACCACCGTCAGCCTCAGCCCCATGCCCCCACGGTCCTCTTCTCTGATGGGGATCTCGACCAGCGAGGCGTCGCGCCCCGCCCTCAGCGTGCGCCGCTTGATCCGCTTGCCGTCCTTGTAGATGTCCAGGTAGACGAGCTGCTTGGCGAGCCCGGAGTGGACCAGGACGCGCGCCGTGTCGCCCACCCGGACGGAGCTGTCCTCGACCAGCATCAGCCCTGGCAGGTTGATGCCGGACTGCCTCTTGCCGGCGACGAAGAACTCGCTGCTGGTCGTGTACTTGGCCCCGTACGGGTCCAGCGACTCGTAGTGCACCCGGTAGCTGCCAGCGGGGAGCGCGGGGAGGGTGACCTTGGCTTTGCCCTGCTTGTCGTGCCCCACCTCGCCGGCTACGACCTCCGCGCCGTCCTTCCAGCCACGCACGACCCGGTGCACGTCATAGCCGTGAGACCATCGCTTGCGCTGGCGATCCCCGGCCGTGCGGAAGGCCGCCTTCTGCTGCTGGGTCCGCAGCGCCGGCATAGGCTGCTCGGCTGGCCGCAGGGTCTTCGTCGGATTCACCAGGCGGGTGACCCGATAGCGTCCCTTTCCCGGCGCGGCCGCGCCGTCAAGGTTGGTCCGCCGCAGCGTGAGCGCCCCGGGCTTGCCCCCGATGAAGAACCCCACGGGCTTGCTCACGCTGGCCCGGATAGCCACGAAGCCCACCCGGTGCGAGGCCGCCGCCGCGCGCGTCTCGCCGCCCTCGTCGGTGACGTCGACGTTGAGGTTGTACTGGTAGGCGATGTCCTTCGACGTCTTGGCCAGCTGCTCGTCGGCCTCCGGCGTGAACACGACCTCGAAGGTGCCGTCCGCCTTCAGCCGGGTCGTCCCGAAGCCGACGGTCTGGGTCCTCGCGCCACCGCCGTAGCCGCCGTACCACCACCACCACGGATAGATGGCGCGCCGCGTGGCGGTCCACTTCACCTTGCCGCGGGTCACCGGGAGACCGAAGTAGTACCGCGCCTCGCCGTTGAAGGTCGCCTTCTTGTTGAGGCGCAGCCCCTTGGTGGGAGATTTGAAGGTCACCTCGAAGGTCGGCCGCTTGTACTCCTCGACGCGGAGCGACGCGGCGCCGCCCACCGAAGCGCTGAGCTGCCAGCGCCCCAGCAGCCGACCCGCCGGAAGATCGAACGTCCCCGAGGCGGTGCCGAACGCGTTGGTGGTCACCTCCTGCGTGGCAACGGTCTGGCGGTTGGCGTCCTTGAGCACGATCTTCACCGTGCTGTTCGGGGCGGTACGGTAGTTCGCCTTCCGGCGCTCGCCCGAGTAGACGATGGTCTTGTAGTGAAGCCTCTGCAGCGGGCGATAGATGCTGCGGTCGGTGTACAGGAGGGCGGCCAGGCGCTCCTTGGTCGGGGTTCGCTTTCGCAGCCTCAGATAGCTGGGATCGATCGCGACGTGCGCGCCCTTGCGGGCGAAGAGGAAGTAGTTGGTCCAGCGCTTCTTCGGCTGGTAGGTGAACAACGCCTCACCGTTGGCGTTGGTGGTTTTGGCGGCCACCGGCTGATGCCCCTTGCGCCAGTTGTACTCGTACAGCTGCACCTTCGCGCCCTTGACCGGTTTGCCGCTGGCGCCGCTGAGCACCCGAACGGTGACGGCGTCGTCGCGGTGGTGCGACAGGATGACCAGGTCACCGACGGCCTGGAACAGGGCTCGGACCTGGTTGGCGCGGGCCGAGAAGTCCTTGCGCATGGAGCCGACGATGACGTAGGCGCCCGGCGCCTTGATGGGCGGCGTGACGAAGTGCTGGTGGGACTTGAAGTCCGTGGTGGGGGTCAGGCCGACGTCCCAGGCGAACGCCGGCTTGGTGTCCACCAACGCCCGCAGCGCGCGCCCGTTGGGATAGAGGTTGTAGTCCTTGGCCGCCCTGATGCGGGCTTCCAGATCGATGGGATAGGCGCGGAAGTACATCCGATCGATGTTCCGGTAGCTGACGGCCACCGACTGGCGGTCCGGGGCGTCACTGGCCATGCCGCTCAGCGAGTAGTTGGGCGCCTCGATGCTGGCGATCTGATGCCGGCAGCGCTGGGCCCCGATCGAGTTGGGGTGGCCCTCGGCGCACTTCGCGGCCACCCGCCGGGAGCGGATCTTGTTGTCCCAGGTGTCGCGACGAGCGGCCTCGAAGAGCGACAGCTGATGCATACCCATGGACCACCAGGGCTTGTCCTCGATGAGCTCCAGGGCGCCTACGAGGTCGTCGCGGATGGCCTTGCGGCTGGAGGCATCGCTGAAGTTGCTGTGCAAGGTGCGCAGCCGGGCGAGACGCGCCTCCAACGCGGCCTCCGGTCGCTTCTCCGAGCGGTTCCAGGCCTCGAGGTCGGACAAGATCAGGGCGATGCGCATCAGCGGGTGCGCCTGAGGGTCCGAGACCTGGACCTTGGCGGGCTTGCCTTTGACCGCCTGCCGCTGTGGAGGTCCGATGAGCTGGTCGAGGTCGAGCTTGAACTTCTCGTTGAGCTGCTCGGGGCGCCAGCCGTTGGTGTCGCTCAACAGCCCGACGCGCGAGTAGCTCAGGGCGTCACGCAGGGTCCCGCGGATGCGCTTGGGGTAATCGTTGGCCGTCACGAACTCGCCGAGGTGGCCGATGGGCAGGTCGCCCAGCTGCTTGCGGTGGGCCCAGACGACGTCGTAGGCCTTCTGTGCTTCGGCGTAGATCTCGCGCATGGTCCACTTCTTGAGATCGACCTTGTGCTTGGATGCTACCTTCACCCGTTTGCGGATCTCCCAGGAGTAGGCGCGGGCGTAGGTCTGCAGGGTGTGGGCGTAGAACAGGTGCAGCACCGACGAGCTGAGCAGGTCCTGGGGCCACTGCTGCTCCCGGAAGAACCGGACGGCCGTCTCGTACCCGTGAAGCGCGATGCGGAGCTGGACCCAGCGGATGATCCCCCGGGTGACGTTCTCGCTGTCGCCGCTGTCGCGCGCCCGAGCAAGTATCTTCTCGACCTCTTTGGAGGCCTTCTCGAACTTCTGCTCTTTGACCGCCTGGTCGAAGTCCTTCCACGCCGGGCCGGCCTTGCCCGTGTAGGTCTTGACCGCCAGCGGGGTGTCGAGGGCGGGTTTGTCCGGCGTGCCCGTCTTGGTGGTGGCGCACGCGGCGAAGACGAGCGAGATTAGGAGCCCGGTGGCGAGCGCGAGTGTGCGGCGGTGCATGGAGACCTCTTCGTTTCCAGACGGGTGGCCGGTGGAGCCTATGCCGTCTCGCGCCGTTGCTCAATGGCGGGGCGCGCGCGGTCGCTGCGTCTCTCCCCAGCCCAGCTCCGAAGCCCGAGGTCTATCGGGTCGGCACCGATATCAACCAAGCGGAGTTTCGGGGCACACGTCGTTGCATGGAACCAGCTGATTTCTCGTGTCTGGCGCGCGCGCTTCAGGCCGTCCAGCCGGGTGGCGCTGTGGACACACACCAGCCCGGATGTTTCATGGAGCTTCGAGCGAAACCAAGGAGGCGTAGCGCTGCCGGGTGTCGCACGGACCGGAGGCGGGCAACGTCGTACTGCACGTACAAAGTCGTACTGCACGTACGTCGAGCCCGCCGGAGGGAGTACGCACCCGTCAGCGCTGCGGATCCGCCGGTTGCAGCCGAAGGGCCATGAATGTTCCGGGCTAAGGGCAGCCCATGGCGTCGGGTGCTGGGACCGTCGGCGTCCCGGTGGCGAGCCAGCTCTCCAGAAAGCAGCGGTATTGGTGCTTGGGGCCGTCGGTCTGAAATACGACCTCGTGGCCGTCTTCCACGCCGTCTTCCAGATGTTGGGTCACCACCCGCGTGGTGCCGTCTGGGCCCCCGCCGCTGACAGGGTAGCTCTGGGTGGTGAGCCCCGCGAAGGGCATGACCTGCCGCAGGTGACGATGCTCAGCCAGCTCGGCCACCGTCTCGTCGAGCGCCTCACCGCCCAGCGGGAGGCCCATCGACAGGGCCGCGGTGTTGGCGATGGACGGCAGGATGTAGCGATCGACGATCCCCTGCATCATGAGCAGGTGCCGCCCCACCGACGGATCGGTGACGAGGCGGCCGTATGGCGGCGGGTCCGCAGGCTCGGCGGCCCACTGGAGCAATCCCAGGGCAGGGTCGAAGCGATGCAGCTCACGACGCCCCGCGTATCCCACCAGCAGCTCTGCCAGCGGTTTGACCTCCAGCGGCTTTTGCTTGAACACGACGTTCTCGATCCAGCTCCCGCCGGTTCCGCTGAACATCGCCGCCCCGTATCGGTCACTCAGCGCCAGCGCTATGGGCGCCACCGTGCCACCCATGCTGTGGCCGAACAGCGCCACCTCCCCTGGCCCCGTCCTGAATCGGGTCTCTCCCGGGGCTCCGGGGCATGCCGAGGTGTCGACCACCAGGTCTTGGAGGATGGCCGGGATGAGCGCCGCCTCGAGGGCCGTCTGCCGGACGTTGTCCCGCATGGCCTCGACGTTTGACACGTTGAACATCAGGAACTGTTCGTCGCCCCCAGAGACGTTCCGGAGGCCGCCGTGCGGACCATCCCAGGTGACCCCCGCGAAGCCCGCCCTGGCGAAGTGCAGCGCGGGGCCTCGGCCGGGCTCGATGAAAGCTCCCTCGGCGTCCCGCGGGCCTCGCTCGGCCAGGGGGTTGTCCGCCCCACCGCCGGTGCGGATCATCACGACCGTAGGCAGGTCGCTGCCCATCAGCGGCATGCGCGGCACCGTGAACCAGACGCGAGCGGTCTCCGTGCCGGCCTGCTGGGGCGCTCCGTCGATGAACCGCCAGCCCCCGCCGTCGGCGGCGGTGGCGAAGGGTGGGGTCCCGTGTTGGAAGGTGGGCATCAGGACGCGGCCCTGGTAGACGCAGAAGTCGTCATACACGTCCGTCGCGGCGATCTCCGTCACCTCCGGAGGGGCACTGTGGCGCAGGGCGTGGGCCGCCTGAACGCCGTCCAGGGTCGGGGCGCCGGTGACGAAGACGGCCAGCCCTGCGATCGCGTCGGGCGTCACCGCGCCAAGCGCTCTCAACTGCAACACCGCGGAGGTGTAGTCAGCACGAGCGGTGTCGCTCAACCCGGGCACGGGGTCGCCGCTCAACACACGGGCGAGGTCCTCGCTGCGGCCGAGGGGCTCGCCCGACGCGTCCTTCAGGCTGCGCGTCACCACCAGCGCGTGCCGGGTGTCCTGGCGCAAGACGATCCCCTGAAGGGGCAGCGCCGCCAAGAGGTGTTCGTCGCCGAAGGGGCCGCCGTCAGCCTGGTAGTCGGTGTCGATAGGGTAGCGCGTGCCGAGTCGCGGTGAGTCCGGGTCGACGTCCATGAGGAACACCGGGGAGTCGTCCTGGATCGATGCCGTGATGTCGGGGAGGCTGTGGACATCAGGCGCGCCGCTGAGGGTCATGAACAGCGGCGCCGTCAGGGAGAACCCACGGGCGTCGCGCTCGATCACGTCGAGCAGCTGGTCGACCAGCTCGATCCCTTCTGGATTGGGGAACCCCGCGAGGCTGATCCGCCCCGACGCGGTGCGCATGTCCTCGGAGGGGAAGGGCGCCCGGTAGAACCCACCGGCGCGGGTGAAGTCGTGATGGACCAGCGTCCCAGCCACAGCGGTGACGGTGTCCAGGTGGCCGAGTGGCCCCGACTCCGGAGCGCCGTCAAGGGCCGCGTCGACCGCCGTGGTGGGCGCTGAGGTGGCCGAACAGCCGAGGAGCAGCAGGGCGACGAGTGCGGCGGCGGCTCGGCGGACCCCAAGGAGCACCGTGATGACGCCATGGCCGCGGCCGCGGCCCCCCGGCGGCGCTCCAAGGGGGGGCACATCGGCGGCCCGCGTCGGCCCTGCGTGAAGGCCAGCGGGCACGGTCACCGCGCCGGTCATTCCGTCGATTCCCGTCCGGCTATCTCGCAGAGCGCCGCGAGCTCGGCGAGCCACACCCACAACGACTCCAGGTCGCCATCGTGTTCCCCTGCGGCCATCGCGACGAGGCGTTTCTCCACCCGCCCCGCCTGCGCAGACACCTCCTTGAACCCGAGCGTGCCGGCCGTGCCTCTCATCCTGTGGGCGGCGATGCGGGCCGCTGCCCAGGCCTCCGGGCCGGCATCCGGTTCGCGCAGGGGTTCGCAGAGGCGCTCCAGTTCGCGGATCTTTGCGGGCAGCTCGCTGCCGAACTGTCTCGAGAGCAGCAGCATCTTGTGCCGGAGGTCCTCGAGCCCCACGGTCAAGCCTCCGAGCGGTCCGCCACCATGGCGCGGATCTGGTCGGCCAGGGTCATCGGGTCGAAGGGTTTACTGATGACGCCGATGGCGCCCAGGGCCAGGTAGCTCTCCACCTCGTGGGTCTGGACCTTCGCCGTCATGAAGATCACCGGGATCGCCGCAGACGCCTCCTGGGCCTTGAGCGCCTTGAAGGTGTCGACGCCGTCCATGCCGGGCATCATCATGTCCAGCAGGATCAAGTCCGGCGCGTCGGTCGCGGCGATGCCGACGGCTTGAGCACCGGATGACGCCGCGAGCACCTCGAAGTTCCCCACATGGCGGAGCGCCATCTCGCTCACCGTGCGGATATCATCATCGTCGTCGACCACGAGTACGCGCTCTTTCGTCATCACCCTCTGTCCCCGTGTCTCCACAGTGTCTCATTTTCGCGCTGGGATGTCTCCACCAGCGGCGACTGGCGCTGGTGTCACCTCCCCTCTTCGGCAGCCGTCACGACCTCGGGCCACTTGGACGGAGGGTCGAGTCGCGCGCCCCAAAGAAACCTGGCCGCCAAGACGTCGCCATCGGGGTAGACGTGGAGGTCCTCGCAGCGATCGTCGAGGCGGACGGCGTGGGTCGCCACCAGTTGAGGGTCGTAGGCCACCAGCCCCGGTGCCGCGCAGGCCACATAGCCGGGCCTCTGGGGTCGGTCCGCGGCCACGAACGCGCTCACTTCGCGCCCGTCGCTGCCCACCGTTTCCCCGCTCGCGGCGGCGATCAGGAGCAGCCCTGCGTCGCCCATGACCGCCAGCCGGTCGCCCACCGACGTCAGCTCGCTCCGACCCTCACCGACGGCGCGACGAAAGCGCTCGGTGCCGTCGGCCTCGATGACGACCAGGTGGGGGCCGTCGAGGAGGGCGAGGGCTCCCGAGTCGCCCACGACCGCTGCCGTGGGGCGCTCTCTCCGAGCCGTGGAGCCTTTGGTCCGCGGGCTCTTGAAGCGGTAGAAGGCTCGAGCTGTCCCGCGGCCCGTCGGGGTCGTGACGCCGGGCTTTGTGGGCGCCGCCAGGGCGTCGATGGTGTAGACCTCTTGTCCGGGCGGCGTGGGGATGACGAAGAGCTGGTCCCTGGCGTTCCTGAGGAGACCGAATGGGGACGCCTTCGCCGCCGCGGCCGGGAGGGCATAGTGACGTCTCGTCCCGCTCACGCCATCGACACGCTGCACTGAGAGCCGGTCGGCCTCCCTGACCACCAACACGACGTCGCCGCTGCCCAGAATCAACGGCGGTGAGACAGGTTGGCCGGAGTCACGCGCGACCATTCGAGCCTCTCCACCCCGGGTGAGGACCACGATCGCGTAGGCGTCGCCCTCGAGGTCCTCGTTCACGGCCTTCTTGTCGGCCGCTGTCATGGGCAGGGACATGACCAGCGCCCGCCGTCCTTCGTCGGCGACGGTCCCCCAGCCCGCCAGCTTGCCTTCCGCGGCGGTGGTCTGGAAGGACTCCGACAGCATGACGGCGCCTTCGGCGTCGATGAGGTAGCCGAGCCGTTGTCCCGTCTTGCTCCCGCGCTGGAAGGTCCAGGTGCGACCCGCGACGATCTCGGCGAACCCATAATCGAGCGGCCAGGTGTCCTCGCGCATGAAGCCCGGCGCGGCGACCCACTGGACGTTGGTGCTGGGCTTGCGCTCGGTGGCCATCTTACGGAGGTACGTCCGCAGCTCCGTCGCCCAGGTGCGGCCCAGCGTCGTGCCCAGGGATCGGGCTGCGGCGCCGCCTTCGGGGTCGTCGCCCTCCACCCCATAACGCAGGCGCAGGTCGGCGGTCTCCCAGCCCTCGTTGAGCAGCGCCTCGCCGATGAGGTCCACCACGATGCTGCCCGCGATCGCGCGCAGCCGGATGTCGACCTCCGACACCCACAGCCGGACCTTGGCTTTGCGAGGGCCGCTGCATCGATTCCCGAGGGCGTCGGTCAGCGCTTCGCAGAACCCGACCTCCACGTCCGCGGCGATCGCTCTGGGCGCGCCCGAGACCTTCACCACGAAGGGCAGCTCGGCCAGCTCCGCTCGCCCGCTGACGTGGGGGCGCGTGCGCGTCTCCTCACGGCTGCGCTCGTCGAGCACGTAGCCGGGCCTCGCGCTCTTTTTCGCCGCCGCGTCGACGTCTGTCGGCCTCTTGTCGCAGCTCATGAGCGCGAGCATCCCGAGCGCCACGGCGAGCGCCACGGCGAGGGCTGGCTCAGTCCTCACTGGACCACTCCACGAAGAGCTCGAGGCCCAGCCCGGGGTTGGAGCCCGCGTAGGCCCCGACCCCGAACAGCGTCCGCGCGTCCCGGGCCAGGAAGCGATCGTAGCGGAGCTCCGCCGCGCTCGTGGCGGTGCGTGGCTCGTGGCCGAGCATGCGGACGCGTGACCGGTCCTGGTCCCAGTACGCGTCCGCCTGCATGTTGCGCACCCGGCCGTACTCCTCGAAGAGGTCCCCAGAGCGCGCCCACAGGTTCACCCGCGTCAAAAAGACCAGGTGCGCCAGGTTGGTCTTCAAGAACGTCAGCACCATGGGTTGCTCGTCGCCGCCCGGGGTCTGCACCGTGGAGGTCGTCGTGTGGCCCGGCTCCGAGCCTTGGCGTGCCCGGCCCGCGTTGAGCGTCGAGAAGGCGTCGATGAGGTACGGTCCGCTCGCCCCGCCCGGGTAGGTCTCGGGGAGCCCCTTGGCGGTCGCGACGATCAGGAAGGTGACCGGGCCGCCGGAGCTGGCCTGAGATTGATCGCGCTTCATGGGGTCGGGCGGATCTCTGCGGAAGTAGAACTTCGCGGCGAAGTCGCGGACCGGTCCAGGGCAGCTCAATCCGCCGCGCTCGAGCTCGAAGGGCTGGCCCATGACCATCGCGGTGCCGTCGAAGAACGTGACGTCGCACGACAGCTTCACCAGGGGCGCCTTTTGGGTCGGGTCGGCGCTCTTTCCTACGACCACGTCCATCCCGCCGGTCAGATGGAAGTCCAACGGAAAGTTGAGGATCTTGGCCCTCTTCGGGAAGTTGATGCGTATCTTCGCCAGCGCCTCCTGCGCCGTCGGCTCGTTCATCGCGAGGACCGGGTTGGGCGCGATGACCGGCAACTTGCCGAGGGCGTGCCCATCCTCCAAGTACAGCAGGTCGCCCAGGTGCGTGGCCTGTTGATAGTGGTCGCGGATGAAGCGGCTGGGTCGATGCAACGTCATCTGATCGATGTCGATGGTCACCTTGCGGAGCGTCGTGTTCAGATCCGAAGCGGTGAGCCGAGCGCTCATCGTGAGCTCCCCTTCCGGCGAGTCGAAGGCCGGCGCCACCGCCAGAAACCTGTCCATCGTCACCTTCAACGAGGCGCTCTCGGGAAGCCCGGCGGCCATCGGGACGAGCCCTGACACGACCAGGCTGCGGTCTTTGTGCTCCTCGTCGGACTCGAGCAGCTGCAGCTGCTCGAGCTTCAAGCCGCCGTCCAGACTGAACGCCAAGCCGATGTCGTGGAAGGTACGCGGTGTGCCGGCCACCGAGAACCGGCCCCGAACCAGACGGAAGGCGCCCGTGGATTTGGGCGCCGTAGGCTGCACGTTCATGTCGTCGTCGTAGGTGAAACCCAAGGTGGCGACCAGATCGCTGTCGAGGGTGCCCGCGAAGGTGTGCTTGTCCAGCTCCACCGCGAACGCTGGCAGCAGCGTGGCGACGTCCACTTCAGGAGCGGTGATCGCCAACGTCGTGCTCAACGTCTCCTCGGCGCCGAGATAGAAGTCAAAGGCCTTCGGGCCGTCCAGCGTGGCCGTGACGGCCACCCGGCGCTGGCCCCCGAGCTCCACACCTGCGCTGTACCGAGGCCCATCGCTGCGCATCACCAGCG
>JAAZYN010001100.1 GCA_014239625.1 Myxococcales bacterium
TCCCTCCGCCGACCTGCGACGTACGGCCAGTACGGCTCGGTCGGCTCCGGTCCGCGCCACGCTCGTGTCACCTGCCCCTCCTCGGTTTCGCTCGAACTCTGGTGAGAAATGCGGGCTAGCGCTGCGGTGAACCCGACCCGACCTCCGCGGAGCGTCCTGTCTTGCGCGCACAGCGCGTTCCCCCCTGGCGGGGCTCTCTCGAGCCCCGGGCCATGGGCAGGTCAGGCCGCCTGGACCTACCGGACATCCCCCGACGCCGACCACCTGGTGGGCAAGGACGAGCAGCGGCTATGAAGCTCACTCGACGTCAGCTGTTGAAGGCAAGTTTTGGCGCCGCTCACCTCGCGCTGCTCGAGCGGCTGGGGGTGCCCCTGGTGGGCGGTGGTCGCGCGCGGGCCTCGCTACCCGAGGGCGTGCCCACGCGGCTGCTGACCATTCACATCCCCGGAGGCTGGGTGCCCTGGTATCTCTGGGTGCCGTTCACCGGCCCGGAGATCACCTCTCACATCCCACCGGTCGAATACTATCTCAACAAGGAGCCCGTGTTCTTCGGGCCCGACGACATCACCAACCTGGACGGCACCGGCGACGCCATGAACGGCGCGTATCTTCCGCTGCGGGGCCCCGAGCACTGGAACATTGACGGCGCCTCGCCCAATGGTCGTTCGTGGAAAGAAAACGCCCTGTGGGAGAACGTCTCGGTGGTCCACGGGCTCGACGTTCAGACCGCCGACCACCGCAGCGCCCGGGTCTCCATGATGAGCGGCAAGGCCTCCGCGACCTATCAGACTCCGGCGGTTCATGCGTGGATCGCGTGGGCTACGAGCGCGATCTACGGCGACAATCGCCCGCTCGCGTCGGTGGCGGTGGGCAACGGCCCGGTTCCCAGCCCAGCGTCACTGGGCGCTGCGGGGGCGCCGATCCTGATGCCGTCGCTGGGCTCTCTGGACTACTCGCTGGGCGAGAAGATCGACAACGCCTGGAGCGGGCTGCGCAACCGTGGCTCCGTCGACGACGTCAGCTTCCAGGGCGCCTCCCTTGGACAATCGCTGAGCGCAAACGACATGGAGGCGGTCGTCCTCAGGCGCGCGCGCGCGCTTCAAGACACCACCAACCCATCGACCGATGCCTTCTATGAGCGGATCTACGACACCTACCGCGGCGTCAGCAAGATCCTCGCCCAGGACCTCATCGCGACCATCGACGCGACCCCCTCGTTGGTCGATGAATCCGTCCTGCCCAAGCCGGACTACATCGACTCCAGCTGGAGCTTTTTCGGCTCCACGACGGTCAGCGCCGCGGACTCTCAGGCCGGGGCGCCAGATATCGAGCTGGCGCTCAAGCTCCTGCGCAGCGGCCTGACCAGCGCGGTGAGCCTGGAGCTGCGCGGCATCCAGGGGTTCGAGTTCGACACCCACGGATCGGGACATCCGAGGCATTTTGCCTACCTGCGTGCGGTCTACGACGTGGTCGGCCGGGTCATTGCGCAACTCAAGCATATCCCGATCGGCGGCGGAAAGATGCTGCTCGACGACACCCTCGTCGTCGTCCAGAGTGAGTTCGCTCGCACCTGGCCCCACTCCCTTCAGTGTGACCACTGGCCAGCCACCAGCGTG
>JAAZYN010001101.1 GCA_014239625.1 Myxococcales bacterium
GCGCCACAGTCGCCGCCGCACCCGTCCGGGCCGCACTGAGCGCCCGCGCATTGCGGCACGCAGGGGGCCGCCTCACAGGTCCCGGCGTCGCAGGTCTGACCCGCCGGGCACGCGCCGCAGCTGCCGCCGCAGCCGTCATCGCCGCAGGCCTTGCCCTGGCAATCTGGAGCGCAGTCGCCGGGGCACTGAAGGGGATAGGCGCCGCTGGGGTCCGCGCCATTGCCGCTGCAGTCGTAGAAGTTGCCTTGTGCGACCCACCCACACCCCTGGCCATTGCAGCTGTAGCTCGTGATGGCCCCGTTTGCACAGAACGACAACTCGTCGCCGGTGCAGCAGCCCTCGTAGGTGATCCCGTTGCACGCGTTGTTGGTCCCGGGCCCATCGGGGCACAGCGCGCAGTTGTTGCAATAGCACTCCCAGGCGGGTCCCCAGCAGACGTTCGCTGGGCTGTCGCTGCCCGGCGAGCAGAGACCGTCATAGCCACCCGGCGGGGGGGCGCACTCTGAGCCTCCGCAGCTGCCGTCGCCGATCCACTTGGCGGGAGCGACCGCAGGGATGGTGCGGGTGACACAGTGGATAGCCCCAGACCAGAAGCTCAGCTCCTCCGCGTCGATGTACTGATGGGTATACGCTGGCATCGCCGCCTCCCACTGGGACTGGGCCAGCGCGCGCTTGTCGGTCCAGCTGTCATTTTCGGTGGCGGGCCAAAGATTCAGACCATTGATGAAGGTCGAGTTCACGTAGGTGAAGGGCACGCTGCCCGAGTTGTCGCTCTTGTGGCCGGGCATGATCAGGCGCACGCTGTTCATCGCGCCGCCGCTCGGCTTGACGTAGGCGTCGATGAAGGCGGCGTTTTGATCCATGCGCGTCGCGTTGGTCTGCTGCGCGTTGTTGGCGAAGGGGGCGACGTACTCGCCGATCATGACGGTGTCGTCGTCGATGACCTTCAGATACATGTCGATGTGGCCGGTGCCATCGTCGGTGATGCTGTAGGTGACGATCACGTCCTTGCAGCCGAGATATTGAGCCCACTGCTGCTCGAGCTCCTGGGTCAGGGTGTGGTCTTGCAGCTGTGACAGGGGCGCGGTCTCGATGCTGTTGTCGCACGCCCCCGCGCCGCACGACATGTTGTAGAGCTGGCGCGAGCCGGTAAAGCAGATGCCATCCGTCGTCGCCTGGAACGTGCCGCCCTCGGTGCTGAGCGGCATGCGGTAGGTCTCCGTGTCGCTGGGGAGACCGAAGTCGACCAGGTTTCGACCGAGCACGCTGGGGACACCGTCGTCGTAAGGCCGCTGATGGTAGTAGCGAAAGTCGGCGAAGGCGAACGTGTTCGTGGCGGTGTCGATGATCGGCAGCGGGCCGCTGTCGATGAACCAGATGGAGTCGATGGCGGCCTTCTGGAAGAAGTGGACCTTCGCGTCGATGTCGCCTTGCGGCATGCCCACGTTTTGCATCGTGCCGGTGATGGCGTTGATGGCCGCTTGACCATCCACGATGAACCAGACGTCAGCCGCCGTGGCCGAGTGCATCGCGACCTTCGCCATGGTCTCCGACGCATTCGTGGCGCCGGCGCTCAGTGCGGCCCGGACGGGTGTGGCGGCGACTGTGGCGA
>JAAZYN010001102.1 GCA_014239625.1 Myxococcales bacterium
GAAACCGTGCCGGTGCGGGGCAACGTGATCACCCGGCTGGAAAAACTGGACCGGGGCGAATTCGGCGCGCTGGTGCTGGCGGCGGCGGGGCTTCCGGAGAAGCAGACGGCTATGCTGTCTGTCATGTTCTCCTGGCCCCAGTTTGTCACGGCCCTGTGCGGCGGCCTGCTGGCCTGGGCGGTCAAGCGCTTCTCACGCACCTCCCTGCGGTCACGCCTGTCGCGCCGCTCCCTGGAGCTGGTCGAGGTCCTGCCGCTCGGCGGCCAGAAGCGGTTGGCGGTCGTTCGCTGCTACGACCGTACATTCGTCATCGGTGCCGGGGACAAGGAGCTCTGCCTGCTCGCCGAGATGGAGTCCCCCGAGGAGCGCGAGCGCCTGGAGAACCTCGCGACGCGCGCCGACGAGGGAGCCTCCCACGCCAACACGACACACGCCAGGGCGCGGCAGGACCTGTCCGCGCCCCAGCCGCTGCACGAGCTACACCCGGCCGGCGCTGCGAGGGCGCGCCAGCTGCAGGGCCACCTGACCGTGGGCGAGTCCCGCGCGAGGCCGTCCTCGCCGCCGGTGGCTACGCGGACTGCGCGTGAGCAGCCGCGAGCCTCGGGGGCCACCGAGCAGGGCTTCGAAGACCTCATCGACGCGGCCCGCGAGCGCCTGGAAGCCCGCATCGCGGCACGCCGTGCGGCGGCGGAGCCCGTGCCGACCCCAGCGAGAGGGGCCGCACACGCCGGCCCTGAGCTCAAGCTGGAAGAGTACGCCTGATGCAGGCTGCGCTCGACCTCATACCCCAGGCCGCACAGGCCGTGCAGAGCGCCGGGGGTACGGACGGACGACTCACCTCCGCGGTAGAGATCGCCGTCCTGCTGACCGTCCTGGCCGTCCTGCCCGCGGTGCTGGTCACGGTCACGAGCTTCACCCGCATCGTGATCGTGCTCTCGTTCGTACGCCGGGCGCTCTCGCTCAACGAGCTGCCGCCCAACCCCGTGATCATCGGGCTGGCGCTCTTCCTCACGAGCTTCGTGATGGCGCCCATAGCCGAGCGCATCTACGAGGACGCATGGATCCCCTACGAGGCAGGGGAGGTCGCGATGGAGGATGCCGCCGAGCGAGCCTGGACCACGCTCTCGGGCTTCCTCGTCGCGAACACGCGCGAGGGCGAGCTCTCGCTCTTCGCAGAGATCCGCAAGATCGAAGCAGGCACCAGCGCCGACGAGCTCCCGCTCACCGTGGTCGTACCCGCGTTCGTGCTGAGTGAGCTCAAGACAGCGTTCCAGATGGGCTTCCTCTTGTTCTTGCCCTTCCTGGTCATCGACATGATCGTCTCCAGCATCTTGCTGTCGATGGGCATGTTCATGCTGCCGCCGGTGATGATCTCGACGCCGTTCAAGATCCTCCTCTTCGTCGTCGTTGACGGGTGGTCCCTCGTGTGCCGCTCGATGGTCGAGTCGTTCAACGTAGCCCTCTAGCAGCGGTCTCCAGCCATGAACGACATTGATCTCATCGTCGTCGACATCACGCGCGAGCTGTTCATGACAGTGATCCTGCTCGCCGGTCCGGTCCTCGTGGTCGGCCTGATCGTCGGTATCGTGGTCAGCCTGTTCCAGGCGCTGA
>JAAZYN010001103.1 GCA_014239625.1 Myxococcales bacterium
GGGACGTCTGTGTGTTTGACTGCGGCGCCGGGCAGGCCTGTCCCGACGGGTTTGCCTGTTTCGCGTCCGAGGGGACGTGTCTACCCACCGGTGGCTTCCCCGGTAGCCCCTGTCGCGTCGTCGAGCCCGCCTGTGACACCAACCTGGGTGGGATCGAGGGGGCCGACATGCGCTGCACCAACGGAGCCTGCGTCGTGGACTGCGGGACGGGGGGCCAGGAGCTCTGTCAGGCTGTGAGTCCGCTGCTGAACTGTTCCGCGACGGCGGGCCAGCTGTGCTTGCCCGGTTGCACCGACGGCGCATGCGATCCCGGGTTCGCGTGTCTGCCGACCGAGGACAACTGTCTGCCGGAGGGGAGCTTCCCTGGTTCTCCCTGCCGCCAGGGGGACAACCCCTGCGACCAGAACGTCGGGGGGGTCGACGCTGCGGACATGGTGTGCCTCCAGGGCTCGTGTGTCATCCCCTGTTCGGGCGGAGACACGGCCCTGTGCCAGTCGGTCAACCCGAGCCTCACCTGTGTTCAGGCCGCCGGCGAGGTGTGCCTGCTTCAGTGTGGCGCCCAGGACGAGTGCCTCGATGGCTTCGAGTGCTTCCCACAGGAGGGCGCCTGTCTGCCCACCGGGTCGTTCCCGGGCAGCCCGTGCCGCGCTTCGGAGACCGACCGATGTGACAGCGACCTCGGCGGCGATCCAAACGCCGACATGATCTGCGTCAGCGACACCTGCCTGGTGGATTGCGTCGACGGGGGAGACGCCCTGTGTCAGGGGCTGGACGCCTCCTTGGCCTGCAGCCTCGCGGCGGGCAGCGTCTGCGTGCCGTCCTGCGGATCGGATGGGGCGTGCGATCTGGGCCTGGCCTGCCTGTCCACCGAGAACGTCTGCTTGCCTCAGGGCTCCTTCCCCGGGGCCCCCTGTCGCGACGAGAGCCCGCGGTGCGACATCGATTTGTTCGGCGATGACGCCGTGGACATGATCTGCGTTGGCGAGGCGTGCGTCGTCGACTGCCGGGTGGGCGGTGACGCGACCTGCCAGAAGGTCGACGAGAGCCTGACGTGTGTGGAGGCCGCCGGGCAGGTGTGTCTGCTCGAGTGTGCCAGCGATGGCTCCTGCGATGACGGCTTTTCGTGCTTCGACCAGGACAACGCCTGCCTGCCGACGGGCGGCTTCCCGGGGAGCCCGTGCCGACCGGATCCGCCCGAGTGCGACTCGGACCTGGGGGGCAACCCGGACGCGGACATGGTGTGTGCGCAGGGCAGCTGCGTGGTCGACTGCAGCGCCGGCGGGACCGACCTGTGCGCCGCCGTGGACCCGAGCCTGATCTGTTCGGCGGCGGCCGGCGGTGGCTGCGTGAAGGCATGCCTGAACGATGGGAGCTGCGCTGACGACGGTTTTTCGTGCTTCACCCAGGAGGGCAGCTGCTTGCCCACCGGTGCCTTCCCGTCGAGCCCGTGCCGTAGCGACGACCCCAAGTGCGACAGCGACGTGGGCGGTGACCCCGACTTCGATCTGGCGTGCCTGCCGGTCGGCGGCGTCGAGCAGTGCCTGTTCACCTGCCCCGAGCTGGCCGGGACGGGCAAGGCCTGCGGCGACATCGACCCGAGCCTGACCTGC
>JAAZYN010001104.1 GCA_014239625.1 Myxococcales bacterium
CCCGAGAGCGACCCCCGCCGCGCCCGTCACGCGGCCACAACAGCCCGTGAGCAGGCCGCGGGGCTGCTCAGCCGGCCCGACATCGGGCGCCGCTCAGGTTGGGCCAAGGTCAGCGGCTCGGCTGCTCAGTCCTCGATGTTCGACGAGCTGATGAAGTCCAACAAGGGGCCCAGCTGCTACGCGACTGGTCTGCACTACGCCAGCGGGCTGAAGGGGGTCGCTGAGGTCTGGGCGTTCGGGTACATGCGCCGACCCATCGGGGTGTCGCTCAAGGAGTGCTCGCTGCGGTGCATCCACGATCTCGCTGATGTGTCGCACCGGTACAAGGTGCCGATCTTCATTGACACGGGCGCCTACAGCGAGAGCGCGGCCAAGCCGATCACCCCGGCGATGTGGCGCAAGCGGCTCAACCGGGTCCACCTGCTGATGAGGCAGATCCGCAGCTACGGCGGCGGCGGTCCCGTGCTGTTCGTCGCGCCCGACAAGATGGGCGACCAGAAGGCGACCCTGGAGCGGCTGCGGACCTACCGGCACGACCTGGCCCGGCTCAGCCAGGAGGGCGTCGACATCATGGTGCCGCTCCAGAAGGGCCCCATGTCCCTCATCCGCTTCCACGACGCGGTGGACCGAATGCTGAGGGGCGCCATCGGCGACTGGGTGAGCGCACTGCCCCTCAAGCGCAACCCCTACAGCCCCGCCCAGGTCGAGACCTACCTGCGCGCCAGGCAGCCCAAGGCCGTCCACTTGCTGGGCGTCGGCCCGCGGTCCAAGCAGCTGGGTCCGATGGGCCAGGCGCTCGCAGCAGGCAGGCCGGACATGGTGGTGACCATGGACTCGGCACACTACCGCACGAGCGCCAAGGACGGCATGATGGCCACCTTGAAGACCCGCAGAGCCGAGGGTCTCGACACCGTGCTGGGCCACCGCTCCAGCGGCTACCCCGAGTACATCCGGCTCCCGGACTTCACCGAGGAGTCGCGCGAGGTCAGCACCTTCACCACCCCAGCTCAGCGGCTGACGATCGCCCAGGAGGCCGGGCTCTCCCCGATGGAGACCATGGAGTTCATGGGGGATCCCGACGAGTTCTCCCAGTCCGAGGACGAGGAGGGCACCCCCTGGTTCATGCGGCTCGACCAGTGGCTGGACCAGGCCCAGAACGCGCACTCCACCCGCGAGGAGCAGCGGTACGCCAGGGCGGTGCTGTTCTGCGAGCTGCTGAGCCAGGAGGAGGAGTTTCAGGGCAAGGTGCCCCTGTACCGGATGGGGGAGAGCCGAGGGCGGCGGTCGGGGTAGAGTTCGGCAGTAGACTGAGGCCATGTCATTCTTCGACGAGCTCATGGCGATGCCCGTGCCGCAAGATCGGGACACCGCTCGCAAGCGTGCCCGAGCCCCGTGGTTCGAGGCGGACGCCGCGGTGGCCAAAGGGCTGTCGAAGGGCGATGAGGTCGATGTCGCGTTCATCGGGTCGGGCTGGGCACCCTACGACAACGACCCGGCCAAGAAGCCCAAGAAGGTGGTGCGCTACCGGCTGACCGGCGACTGGACCCCCAGGCCGAGACCTACCTGCGCGCCAGGCAGCCCAAGGCCGTCCACTTGCTGGGCGTCGGC
>JAAZYN010001105.1 GCA_014239625.1 Myxococcales bacterium
CGATGAGCAGCGCCCCAGCAGAGCGCGTCAACCGAGCGACCTCCGTGAGGAACCCCGGAGGCTGAATCCGCATGCCCCCCGCCCCCTGGACCAGGGGCTCTACGATGACCGCCGCGACCTCGTCGCCATACTCAGCCAGAGCCGCCGCGAGGCCATCGGGGCCGTCGACCGAGGTGTTCGAGACACGGCTGACGTGCGGATACATCATCGGCGAAAAGTGGCGATGATAGTCGGCCGGATCGCTGACCGACATGGCGAGCAGCGTGTCACCGTGGTACGCGCCGCGCAGCCCGATGTAGCGTCGGCGCTCCGGCGAGCCCGCCTGAACGTGATATTGAAAGGCCAGCTTCAGGGCGATCTCGACCGCGGCAGAGCCACACTCACTATAAAAGACGCGAGTGAGCCCGCGTGGCGCCATCGCGACCAACCGCTCAGCGGTCTCGACGGCCTTGGGGTGGGTCACCCCCGCGAGCAGGACGTGATCGAGGGTGGCCGCCTGATCCGCGATCGCCGACGCGATCGCGGGGTGTGAGTGGCCGTGAAGGCTCGTCCACCAGCTGGCGATTGCGTCCAGTAAGCGCCGGCCGTCCGCCAACTCCAGGTAGGCGCCGTCTGCCCGAACCACCGGCAGCGGAGGAGGCGCGGTCCGATGTTGGGTGAACGGATGCCACAGCACCGCGCGATCGCGCTCTCCAAGGGTACCCATCGTCACGCGCTCCACCTGCTGGTCAGGGCCGACGCCAGCGGTCCGCTCCAAAGGACCCTGCCCCAGCGGCGAACATCCCCCGGCCCGAAGCCCGGGATATCCTCGAGGTGGCCCAGGATGGGGACCTGCGTGTGAGCGCCAATACCCGTCCACGCCGACGGATCGTAGGGGCCGACCATGATCACCCCGACAGCCCGGGCGCCAACCGCCGTGAGCGTCAGTAAGGTGTGATTGATGCAGCCCAGCCGGGTGGAGGCGACCACCAGCACCGGCAGCTCAGCTGGCCGTACGAAATCCGACCAGAGCTCCTCGCGATTGAGCGGCACCATCCAACCACCCGCTCCCTCGACCAGATACGGCCGAGAGGGCATGTCGCGCCAGGCGGCCATGAGGTCCGACACCCCTACCCGCCTGTGCTCCGCCTCTGCGGCGTGATGCGGCGACGCTGGCAGGGCGAACCGCGCGACCGGCCCGACGACGGTGCCTGCGGGCGGCTCCGCCAAGGCGGCGACCATCGCCGCGTCGTCATCATCGCCGGTCTGCACCGGCTTCCAGTAGCCCAGCTGGAGCGCGTCAGGCGCCCCCGCGAGGAGCGCGGCCGAGGCGATCGTCTTGCCGACGCCGGTGTCAGTGCCGGTGACGAACAGGCCGCGACGACCGGTCACGCCGCGGCCTTCACGTCACCGAGGAAGGCGACCAAGCGGTCGATCTCCGAGACAGGCATGCCCGCGTGCACAGTGAGCCGCAGTCGAGCGCCGCCTTGAGGTACCGTCGGAGGGCGAATGGCCCGCACATCAAACCCCAGGCGACCCAGCTCACGGGCGAGAGATACCGCCGGGCGCCTCGACGCCTTGGCGGCTGCGGAGGAGGCCATGGAGGAGGCTAAACCCGGGGTGGCGGAC
>JAAZYN010001106.1 GCA_014239625.1 Myxococcales bacterium
GGGGGGGGGGGGGGGGGGGGGGGGGGGGGGGGGGGGGGGGGGGGGGGGGGGGGGGCGACCGGGGTGTCCGGCTGGTGATGGGCGAGCAGCGTGGTCATGAGTCTCCGGTCGTCCTTCGGTGGGCCCCTACGAGCCGCGACAGGGTGCGGTCCAGGAGGCTGTCGCTCCAGCGCCCGAACTTGATCTTGCGAGGGATGTATTCAGCGGCGAATAGCACACCCATCAAGATATAGGCGATGAGTCCATTGTACAGGGTCCACCAAGACAGCGGAGCGGCTGCTGCCAGCACCCCGGCGGCGGCAGCGTTCAGCGCGAAGAACGTGCACCAGACGACGGTCCAGCGCCGGCACCAACGGAGCTCCGCCTGGCTCAGATCGGATACGGCCAGCCGGGCGAAGCGCTCGATCATGGGCCTCGACCCGGCTCTAAGCGTACTCCCGAAGGCCACCAGCAGGACCCCATTGATAGCTACGGGGGCGCCCAAAACGAAGCCCGCGCTGTCGAGCAGCGCGCCCAGAGCGAAGGCCACGAAAGCCACCACCGGGACGATAGCCAACGCCTTGACAGCGGATCGGTCGACATCTCCGACGAGCTTGCGCACACGCACGAGCGCCACCGGGGCGAGCACCGCGAGCAGGGTCAGGGCAGCGAAACGGGGCTCCCACCGGTTGAACGCCCAATAGACGAACATCGGATAAGCCACCAACGCCACCGCCGTGACGATGGCCGTGGCGATGGTCAGGGCGCGCACGAGCGCCCTTTACACGCCGAGACACGTCGGGGCCGCGTTCGAGCCGAGCTACCGCGCCCATGTGAGCGCGGCGACGACGGTGGACGCACCGAGGCGTACGACAGCCGCGCGACATCGTTCGGCAGCCCGAGAGGGAGGCGAGAAAGCATCTCACCCGCGCGGTTAGTACCGTTGATAGAAACGTCGCGGCGCAAGACCTTGCTCGCCTGGCCCCCGCCTGCGTTCGTCGGACTCGACGTTACCCTCGCGAGTCTTGCGCCCTCGCGCCGTGGCAGGGAACAGGCTGCGGCGGTCTTGAAGCCGCGTACGTTCCACACAGGGCGCTAGGCGCTCTTCGCGGGCGCCTCGGACCGGATGAAGTCCGCCAAGCTCTTCACCGAAAAGAAGATGTCGCGGTTGCGCTCGTCGTCTTCCTCGGTTCGCACACCGAACTCTTTGTGGATCGCCAGCGCGAGCTCGAGCGCGTCGATCGAGTCGAGCCCGAGGCCGTCACCGAACAGGGGCGCCTCCGGCTCGATCTCTTCGGCGGTGACATCCTCGAGCATGAGGGTGTCGATGATGAGATGTTTCAGCCGCTCTTCGATCGTCTTTTCGGACATGTTCACCAACCTCTAAACCTCAAAGGCACTCGCCATGGTCAAGCGCTGCAAAGGCCCCTTCTTACCGGCAACGAGACGACGATGCCAGACACACGCCTCAGCACTGCTATCACGGCCGCTATAAACCGGCACGCGATTTCTGGAGCGACGTTCTCGACGGTCGCTGCGAACCAGCACGTGCCTTCGCCGCATCGAGTCGCTATAACCGTTTTCGCTTCCTGATCCATACCACCTTAGATGACCGGATGGATGACTT
>JAAZYN010001107.1 GCA_014239625.1 Myxococcales bacterium
CGCTGCTCCGAGGTGTCGGTCAAGCGCGCAGGGCTGATCGCCTGGGCACGACCCTCGGCGGATGCGGTCGTAACCCTCCGAAAGAAACTCAACGTGACCCCCACCGCGACCTTGCGCTAGGGTCCGCTGCCGCTGCCGCTCTAGCCGCAGCGAAAGGGGCCAGCTCACGTGAGTCAGAAACGAATCGGGGTCATCGGCGGGGACGGGATCGGACCGGAGGTCGTGGCGCAGGCCATCAAGGTGCTCTCTGCCGCGACCGGTGGCGATGCGTTCGTGTTCACTCAGCTGCCCTGGGGGGCCGAGCACTATCTTCAGACCGGCGTCACCGTACCGGAGGGAGAGTTCGAGCGCTGGCGGAGGGAGTTCGACGCGATCTTCTTGGGTGCACTGGGCGATCCACGGATCCCCGACATGCGTCACGGTCGTGACATCCTTCTGGGCGCTCGCATGCGGCTCGATCTCTTTATCAACATGCGCCCGATCAAGTTGCTGGATACGAGCCTCACGCCCCTCCGAGATCGAGCCCCCGAAGATATCGACTACGTCATCTTCCGGGAGAACACCGAGGGCTTGTATGTGGGAATGGGCGGCCAGCTGCGCCCGGGCACCCGGCACGAGGTGGCCACCAGCGCGATGATCGCCACCTACCGTGGCACCGAGCGCATCGTACGAGCGGCGTTCGATCACGCCGTGGAGCATGATCTGGGCAGGGTCTGCCTGGCCATCAAGCACAACGCGATCCCGCATGCCCATGGCCTCTGGAACCGAGTCTTTCAGGAGGTTCGCACCGAATACCCGACCATCGACAGCAGCCAACTTTATGCTGACGTCGCCGCCATGGAGCTGGTGCGCGACCCCACCCGGTTCGACGTGCTCGTGACGTCGAACCTGCTGGGTGACATCCTCAGCGATCTGGCGGCCCAGACGGTCGGTGGACTGGGCGTCGCGCCCAGCGGAAACATCCACCCGGGTCAGGTGTCGCTCTTTGAGCCGGTGCATGGATCAGCGCCCGACATCGCGGGCCAGGGGAAGGCCAACCCCTTGGCCGCCATTCTCACGGCGGCTATGATGGCGCGTCATCTGGGCTACGGAGAGGACGCGGGCCGGATTGAGAGGGCCGTTCAGATGCTCATCCGTGAGGGCGTGACGACGCCCGATCTCGGCGGCTCCGAGACCACCGTAAGCGCGGGCGATGCCGTCTGCCGCAGGCTATGACCCGAACTCGGACTCCGTGGCGCCTATCGTCCGCCTGGCGTGGCGGTCTCGCCTCCCCAGGTGGCAGCTCGAGGTCGTTCGCTCTCACCCGGAGTGCTGCTCCGCTTCGCGCCGCCTGCGCCGCCGAGACCGTGGGTTAGCCCAAACTCGGCTGGGTGAGCTCGCTGGGTGACGACGCATCTTTGTTCGCCCCCGCCCGCTGGGGGAGCCACCGCCGCCCTGGGGACGCCACCTGCGCTCCCTAAGCGCCTGCGGCGTGCCGCTGACTTCGGTCGCTCCGGGGCGGTCGACGGAGTCGCCCGGCGGTGAGGCGCGGTTTGAGAGCGTGAGCGCGTCTCCCTGCTGCGGGCTAGCCCGCATTTCTCACCAGAGTTCGAGCGAAACCGAGGA
>JAAZYN010001108.1 GCA_014239625.1 Myxococcales bacterium
CCAAGAATTTGACCTACGAGCCTCATCGCCCCTGCCATGGCCCACTACCCTGACTTCGACACTTTCGCCCGTCTCGCCCAGGGCGTCGACCTGGTCTCCCGCCTCCAGCCTCTTCAGCGCGTCTGCGACGAGGCCTTCCAGGGTTCGGAAGCGTCGCGCCGAGTCGATGAGGTTGGGCCCGAGCGCTCGCGTCCCGATCCTGCCCAGCGCCACGATGATCGCGCGTCGCAGGGCCATGTCCGGGATCTCCATGGCCGCCGTGAGCTCTTTGACAGCCAGCACGCGCTCGTCGTCGTTCAATCGACCGGTGATCTCGTCGACCAACTCCGAGTCTCCAGTGAAGATGGCAGCGCGCAGTCGGTCGAGCTCGGTCCGCGCCAGCAGGGTGGGCGGCAAGGTGACGATTTGGGCGCCAGACTGAGCGGCTGGAAGAGAGCGCGGGAGACGCGCGGTGCGCTGGGCGACCAACAGCGTGGTGCTTCGACGCCGGACGTCGGCGTGGGGGTGGTCGAGCAGCCCGAGCAAGGGCCGCAGAAACGCCGGCCGCTCTTCGGGTTCCATGCGCTCGAGCTGGGTCAGCGCCTCGAGGGCGACGACCGCGCTGCGGTCCTCGGTCCAAGGGCCGAGTTGTGCCCCCGCGCTCACGCCGCGGTGGCTCAGCAGCGCGGCACGAATGGGGGCGTGCCAGTGAGTCCAGTCGGACAGCAGGGCGTCGAACAGGCGGTCGCTCTGAGGGGCTTCACAATGCGTCAGGATGGTATCCAGCCGCTTCTCGGCCTCCGGTTGAGACGGGCTCGCGTGAAGCGCCTCGCGAGCGAGCTCATCCAGCTGGGGGGCTTGGGCCTGCGCCGCCAATACGGCGGCCGTGAGCGCCGCGTCGGACCACTCGCGGCGCCTCAGCAAGGTGCGCTGGCTCCGGGCGACGACCCACTCCAGACCCGCCCTCAGCAGCCCTCCGCCGAGGCCCTTGAGCAGGCCGATACAGGTCGCTCGAGCCCGCCCCGTGAGCTCGTAGCCGATGAGCGTCTTGAGGGTGAACCCCAACGCCTGGCCGCACCCTGCTCGCGCCGCGTTGCCGGCGGCCAGGCCGATGAGGCTCACTACGTGGTGATCCGACACCGCGGCGAGGGTGCGCGGCTCCACCACCGCCAACGGGAGCTCACCCGCCACCGCCAGGGTCGACGCGACGGTGAAGCTCACCGGCGCCGGACCGTAGCGAAGATCGTGCCACAATCGTTCCAGCGTCCGCACGTCCCGAACGCGCCCGTCGAGGGCTTCCCCGATCAGGGCTGCTCCGCTGAGGAGCGCGCCGCACCGCCCATCAAAGCTCTCCACAACCGCGTCGAGTTCTCCGCCCAGGTTCGTCGCCGGCCCGATCAGGCACAGCACGAGCACCCGCGCGCTCGAGGCCAGCGGCTCCAGGGCCACCTCCTCGGCACGTTGCCGCTCGGGGGCGGCCTGCCCTTGGGACAGCGTCGCCAACAGTGTCTTGGCGACGGCAAAAGCGTCCGCGAGCTCGGTCGCGAAGGGCTCCTGCGTCGCCTCGTCATGAGGGCCTTCCGCTTTGCTCTTCGCGCCGTCGCGCCCGTAGCC
The DNA here is from genome assembly GCA_014239625.1 of Myxococcales bacterium. Classification (GTDB taxonomy): domain Bacteria; phylum Myxococcota_A; class UBA9042; order PHBI01; family JAAZYN01; genus JAAZYN01. The sequence goes on from JAAZYN010001108.1 coordinate 1,594, forward strand.
ATCCACCGTGG
>JAAZYN010001109.1 GCA_014239625.1 Myxococcales bacterium
CTACGCGGCCGGGAGCAAGGACCAGCTGAGGCGTTCCGACACCGCCCCGCAGACCTCGTGCCTACCACGCCCCCAGCTACGCCGACGCTGAGGAGCCGGGCGGAGCTCTCCGAGCGGCGACAAGGGACCCCGCGGGCGGACGGCTACACTGTGCACTGCGCGCGGTAGGCGCCGGTCTCCGCCTGTAGCCACGCTGTCGCAGCTGCGGCAAAGCCGCCAAGATGCCTGATGAACGCCGAGGACAACACGCGGCGCCGGGCGAACCGGATACGGCCCGGCCCGACGCCCCAGGGCTACTCCAGGCAGTCCGGGATCCCGTTGCCGTCAGCGTCTTTGAAGACCCCGGTAAGATTCAGAAATGCGGACTGAAGCCCAGGAGACAAGCCGTGCTTGATGTGCCCGTTCGCCTGGCCATTTACACACTGCAGCAGGTCCGAAGCGTTGCACCCCGCGAGCACCTCATCGTCGCCCATGTGGCCAGGATGCAGGCTCATGGTCGGGATGCTCCCGTCAAGGTCGGTGTCGAATCCACACACGTCTTCGTCATCCGGGACTCCGTCGCCGTCGCTGTCGGACGGCCCGGCGTCAAACGTCAGGTTGTCGATCCCGATGGCGTCGTTGGTGACCAACTCGATGGTGCTCACGCCCTCGGCCTCGAACACCAGGCGGCGCGCCTTACAGTCGCCGTTGGCGAAATCGGGCAGCGGAATGAACTGGTCTTCGAGGGCCACACCGTCCGCATCGTACAGAATGACGCTGAGGCCCTCGGTCCCGAAGTCCACGTCCGCCAGCGACATCTCGACGCCGCTGACGGGGGGGTCGAAATAGATCAGCCGGGTGAACCCCGAAGGCCGCGCCTGGGCGGTGCGAAAGCCAAGCGCTGTCAGCGACTTACCGCTGAACAAGTAGGCCTGCGAGCTGGTGACGCTGTTGGCGCAGCTGCCGCCCTCGGGGAGAGCGCCCCCGAAGCCGCCCTCGCGCAATCCTTCTTCGGCGACCTGAAGGTTGTCGAAGGACACCGTCACCCCCTCCGCAGTCACGGTCTCTGCAACGCTGCCAGCGGGCCCTTGATCCTCGAAGTCGATCACGACCTGGATGGCGCCACCACCATCGGGTGGCCCTCCGCTATCGGGCGGCCCCTCGCCAAACGTCAGGTTGTCGATCCCGATGGCGTCGTTGGTGACCAGCTCGATGCTGCTCACGCCCTCGGCATCGAACACCAGGCGGCGCGCCTGGCAATCTCCGCCTGCGAAATCGGGTAGCGGAATGAACTGCTCTTCGAGGGCACCACCGTTGGCGTCGTAGAGCGCCACGAGCAACCCTTCGGATCCGTAATCCACGTCTCCGAGGGACATCTCCACGCCGCTGACGGGCTGATCGAAGTAGATCGTGCGAGTGAAGCCGGACGGCCGCACCTGCGCGTTGTCAAAGCCAAGTGCTGTCAGAAACTTACCGCTCAGCAGGTGGGTCTGGGTGCTGGTGACGGTGTTGATGCAGGAGCCGCCCTCGGGGAGGTTCCCCCCGAAGCCCCCCTCATTGACGCCCCCCTCGGCGACCTGGAGGTTGTCGAAGGACACCGTCACGCCGTCCCGCGTGA
>JAAZYN010000110.1 GCA_014239625.1 Myxococcales bacterium
GCCTCCTAGAGTGTCCGCATGTCGCGAACCGCAGCGGCGCTGCTCGCAGGCCTACTGACGTCGGCGCTCGTCCTCACCTCCGCTCCCCCGGCCCGCTCCGCGCTGATCTGGGACCGTGTCACGTTGTCCGGGGCCCGGGGCGGTTTGACCGCGGTGGTGGTGGATCCGGCAGATCCACAGATCGTGTGGGTCGCGGGTGGCGGCAGCGTCTGGGTCAGTGACGATGAGGGAGACACCTGGAGCCTGGCGGCCCACCTGGGCGGCAGCAAGCGGGGCCAACGCCGGGCTGCGGCCGGCGCGCGCGACCGCGACGACGGCCGTGACGACGACCGTGACGACAGAAGCCGGGACAGTCCGGGTGTCGACAGCGACGGAAACCCCATCGAGGGGGACGACCCGACTCGACAGCCGGAAGGTCGCGTGGTGCGCTTCAAGAGCGTCAGAGAGGTCGCAAAAAGAGGTGGCTCACGCATCCATCGGCTCAGGATCATTAAGGATCTTGTATATATCTGTGCTGACCAGGGCCTCTATACGGTGCCGAGACGTGCCCGCAGTATGGGTGGGCTTCGCGAGGTCCGTCTCGGCCAGACGTCCTCTATTTACGACGTCGTGGCGTCGCCTAGCGGTAAGCGCATCTGGGTCGCGACGCCCTTCGGCCTGCTGCTCGGCGGCGTCGGCTATCCTGCAGCGCCGGTATTCGGCGCCCTGGGATCTCGAAACGTTCGCGCGCTGCTCATGACCACCGACGGCCTCTACGTCGCGACGGCGCGGGAGCTGTGGCGGCAGCAGGGGACCGGGTTCGTGAAGCTGGCGTTGAGTCTCGGACGGGCACCCATCGAGGATCTGGTCAGCGATCCCAAGCACAAGCGTCAAATCGTCGTCGTGACCTCGCTCAAGATCCACACCGTACAACGTGCCCCTGTCCAGTTGCTGGGTACCCAGGCGCTCGCGGGGATGCGTCGCGCGGTGCGCGACCGGCACGGGTGGCTCTGGGTGGGTGGGTCCAACGGGGCGTGGTTCTCCGTGAAGGAAGGGGGCGTGTTCCGACCCCGTCACGCGGGGTTACCGTCCCGACAAGTGGCGGCTGTTGCGGCGCCCTCGGGGGGCGCGGTCCGGGTGTGGTCGGTGGGGCAGTTTGGGGCCGCGCGTCTCGTCAGCGAAGCGCAGCAGGTATGGAACCAGCGCGCCAAGGCCATGGCCCACTCCCGAGAAGGCATGCCCACAGCGTGGGATGTGGTGCAGGCCACCTATCGAACCAAGCGGATCGACCTGGAGACCGTCGGCGACACCATCGCGCTGGTGCGGTCTTCATGGCTGCTGCCGGACCTGTTCGTTCGCTACGAACACGTCGTGATGCGTGACGAGGACCGGGTGTTCGTGCCGGAGCTGGATCGGTTTGCCCTGGACACGGTGCGGGTGGTCCCCGCTCAAGACACCGTCCAGCTGCAGTTTGTCTGGGACCTGAGCCCCCTCGTGTTCTGGGCGCCAGAGGTCTGGACGCCGCCGTCAAGGGAGCGCAGCGACGTGCCTGTCAGCAACCTGGACACGACCCCGTCGATGGCGCTCCGGAGATGGGTCCACGCAGCCATCAACGAACGACGTCGGACGAACGCCAAGGTGATCCCACTCTACAACGAGTGGGTGAACGCCAAGGTGGCCGCCGGGGCGCGGCTTGCCGCTGACGTCAAGCGAGCTGTTCGCGACGAGCTTCGGCTCCAGCACCTGGAGGCCGAGCTGTTCGCCGTCACTGGCGGCTGGTTCCAGCTGACCCCTCAACAGGGTTCTAGCTCGACGAACCCGCATCCATAGGGAACACTGTTCGAATCGAAGTGGAGTAGCACCATGAAAGTGTCGTCAATCACCCGATCCATGACCATTTCGGCGTTCGCCGTCGCCGCGCTGATCGTCGCGTCACCGTCCGCCGTCGCCGCTCAGCCAGGCTTCGGAGCGGTGGCCAAGAAGGCCAAGGCCGTGCTCGCGCGGTTCGACCACGAGCCCTCGATCCGTGAGGTTCAAAACGCCGCCGCGCGTTACGCGCGGGTCGATCCCGGCGCCTACGACGCCTGGGTGACGGCCGCGAGCTTCGCCTACCTCTTGCCCGACAGAGTGAAGGGGCTGGTGGAAAGCGACAACGATGACGACCTCGACATTCGAACCGTGCCGAACTCGACCAACTCGCAGTCCGAGCTGAGGACTTTGGACAAGGAGCTCGTCTTGCGTCTGGACCTCTGGTGGAACTTCTCTCGCTTGGTGTTCAACCCTGACAAGATCAAGATCTCTCGCGAAATCAGCCGGCTCGTCGACCAACGCGAGGACATCTTGACTACGGTCAACAAGATCTATTTCGCGCGCCGCGAGCATCAGGCGGGGTTGCTCATCAACCCACCCACGGACATCCGGAGCGCCGTCCGGCGGCAGCTTCAGATCGACGCGCTGACAGCAGATCTGGACGCTCTGACCGGCGGTTGGTTCGGCAACCGAACCGGTCAGAAGGCGCGTTGACCACGAGCCTCGTCGCGCGCTCAGGCCGCTCGACTCGCGCAGGCTCGCCCCTCGCCCCTCGCCCCTTGGCGCTGTGCCGTGGGCGAACGCCTCACCGAGCTGTGGGTCGGGCTCGTGCCGCTTTCGGTGTGTTGCGCCAGCGCTGTCGAGCGGGCCGCGTCGACCCCTCCCGACCTTGAGCTCACCGCCGGTCCAGCGCGCGGCGCGCCGGGTCACACCAGCTCCGACCAGTCATCTCGTAGCTGCTCCATCGAGAACACCCGCCGAGCCGGCGGCAGGCTCTCCAGAAACATCGGGCCGTACCGTGCCCGGGTCACGCGGTGATCCAACACCGTCACGATGCCGCGGTCCGATCGGTGTCGGATCAGGCGCCCGAACCCCTGCTTGAGCGATATGATGGCTACGGGCACCTGGAAATGCATGAACGGGTTCCGCCCGCCAGCACCCATCCACTCGATCCGAGCCGCCGTGAGAGGGTCGTCGGGTGGCGCGAACGGTAGCTTGTCGATGATGACCTGAGACAACGCCTCGCCCGCCACATCGACCCCCTCCCAGAACGACGACGTCCCGAAAAGGACCGCGTGTTCCGTCGTCCGAAACGCCTCCAGGAGAGCATCCTTGGAACCTTCGCCCTGAACGAAGGTCGGATAGGGGAGGCTCGACCTCAGGAGATCGTGCACCTGATGCAACTTCGCGAACGATGTGAACAGAACGAACGCGCGACCCCGCGTGATGTCCAGCAGCGCCTCGATCTCGTCGGCGGCCCGCGTCACGAAGTCAGGGGCTCGTGGCGAGGGCAGATGCTCCGGCAGGTACAGCAGCGCTTGGTTCGGATAGTCGAAGGGCGACGCGACCACCAGCTCCCGGCACTCGTAGTCGATGCCGAAGCGCTGCCGGATGTGATCGAAGTGACCGCTCGTGGTCAGCGTCGCCGAGGTGAACACCAGCGCCTCGACCCGCCCGAACAAGGTCTCCTGCAACACCCTCCCCACGTCGATGGGCGCGGCGCGGAGAAAGACCGCCCGCGCCCCCTTCTCCACCCACACGACCAGCGACCGGTCGCCCGCCTCGACCAGCGCGTCCAGATCCGACCGCAGCTCGTGCGCCCGAATGACAAGCCGTGCCAGCTGCTCATCTTCCTCCGCACGCGCCGCCTCACGCAGCCGATGGGCGATCTGGGCCAACCGGTTGTCGAGGGCGTGCCAGCGCTCTCGGACCTCCGCCGGCAGCGCGGCTGGGTTGACGCGCCCGCGGGGAAACAAGGGCTCATACGCCTGGAAGAACGCGTCGGCGTCGCCCCGCGCCCGGTCGCAGAGGTCCAGAAACTCCGTGGTCGCCACGCGCTGCTGTGCCATCGCTCGCTGCGCGTCGTAAGTGACGTCACGCACGCGATAGTTGGAGCACTCCAACCCAAAATACATCGCCGCGACGTCCTCGAGGTTGTGGGCCTCGTCGAAGACGACGATGTCGCTGGGCGGAAGCAGCGAGAACCCGGCGCTCTCCCGCAGCGACAGGTCGGCGAAGAAGAGGTGGTGATTGACCACCACCACGTCGGCCGACAGAGCGCGCCGCCGGGCTCGCATGACGAAGCAGTCGTCGAAGTACTCGCACCCCTGGCCCAGGCACTCCTCGGCCCCGGTCGACACCTCTCGCCACACCGGGGCGTCGTCCGGAAGCTTCGCCAGCTCCGCCCGATCTCCGGTGTCCGTCTGTCCCACCCACTCCTCGAACAGCTCGAGCCAGCCGCCATGGGCTTGCGAAACCACGCTGTCGTTGCGCCCCTGCTCCAGCTTCAGCAGGCACAGGTAGTTCGTGCGCCCCTTGAGCAGGGCGGCCTTGAATGGAACCCCCAGGGCGTCGCGAACGAACGGGATGTCTTTGTGAAACAGCTGATCTTGGAGCGTCTTGGAGCCCGTCGACACGATGACCGACTCCGCCGCCAGCGCCGCCGGGATGAGATAGGCCAGGGACTTTCCGGTGCCGGTGCCAGCCTCGACCAGCAGCACCTCGCGCTGCTCCATCGCTTGGAGCACCGCCTGCATCATCGCCTCTTGCCCTGGTCGGTGTTCGTAGCCCCCAAGCCGCTTCGCGATGAAGCCTTCGGGCCCCAAAAAGGGTGTCAACAAGGCGTCGATGGGCGCCTGGTCCAGGTGCTGTTCCAGGTCATCGTCGGTGTGGCCGTCGTCGTCGAGGGCGTTGTCGAGCGTCTCGTCGGGCATCGCGCTTCCGGGTCATCGCAGCCCGTGCTAAAAGGCACCACTGTTTCGATTCCCCTGCGGGCCGGTAACACATGGGCCCATCGCACGTCCAACGCCTGAGTGAAGCTATCGAACGTGACGGATAACGACACAGCAGAGCCGGAGGACGCCCCCGAGGAGCGCGAAGGCGCCGTCGAGGCCGCCGATCCGGCGACCCAAGAGCAGCGACGCCTCGAGCTCGAGTCCCTCTTCGACAGCTGGGCGCAGCGCCGAGAGGACGAGCTGTCGCCGGCGCTGACCGCTGGGGCGGAGATGTCCCGTCGCAGCCGAGATCCTATCGTCTGGCGCGGCGTGTTCTCCGCGCTGATCGTGCTCTTGAGCGTGGGCCTGATCACCTTCACATACGACGACTTCATGTACTGGGTGGAGGCGCCGGAGCAGCCTCAGGACCTGGGACACGTGGGCGAGCGCTACATCGCTGGGGACACCGATCTCGGCGTCACCTCGAACTCCTATGTGAAGGTCAGCGGGATGTTCTTGACCCACGAGCTGCAGGCCGTTGGCTCCAAGGAGGACGAAAAAGGTGAGGACGTGGCCGATGAAACGAGCCGCAAGTACTTCATCTGCCCGCTCTACGACATCGTCGTTCAGACCACCCAGCCATTGCCCGACAAGGCGTGGGGCCGCAACGTGTCTATCGACGGTGCCTTCATCGATCTGATCAACCGGCGCCGGGCCTTCCCCCAGGACCTGACCGTCACCATCGATGGCGCCGGCCGCATGTTCAAGCTCAAAGAGGCCCCTGAGTGGGCCCGAAGGATGGTGCGGCGCTGGTACCTGGAGCAGCTGCGGGTCAGCGTCGATCCGGACAAGGTCTTGTTCTTCATGGACGGGGAGACCCCCGACAAGTACTCCAAGTACGCTTATTTCTGGGGCTTCGCCGCCATCGCTCCGATCATCCCGCTGTTGCTCCTGTTCCGAGCGTTGCGGCGGCGGAAGAAGGATCTGGAGGCCATCGCCGCCGAGGGCAACGAGGCGTCCGCCTCAGCCTGAGATCGCTGCGTCCGCGACCCGCCAGCCCTCGATGGCGCTGGACACGATCCCGCCCGCGCGCCCGGCTCCCTCCCCGCAGGGATATAAGCCGTCGAAACCGGGCGACTGGAGGGTCGCTTCGTCGCGACCGAGGCGCACCGGGCTCGACGTCGTGGTCTCGACGCCGATCAAGATGGCCTCTCCCGTCAGGTAGCCACGTAGCTGTTTGTCGTAGCGCAGCAGCGCCCGGCCGATGGCGTCCGCGATGCGTCGCGGCAGGACGTCGTGCAGGTTGGCCGGCGCGATACCCGGACGATAGCTGGTGCGCTCCGGCAATGAGCCGTCGCGTCGGTCCAGAAAGTCGGTCAGGCGTTGTGCTGGCGCTCGGTATTGGCCTCCTCCCGCCGTAAACGCCGCGCGCTCCAGCGCTCGCTGCAGCTGGAGCCCCGCCAACGGCCCATGGGCGTCAAGGTCTCCCGGCTGGCGGAGCCAGAAGTCCTCTGGTTCGACGGTGGCTACCAGCGCGGCGTTGGCATACGCGGAGCCGCGGCTCGACGCGGACATGCCGTTGACGTTCAGGTGGCCGGTCTCCGTCGGGGTGGGGATCACGAACCCGCCGGGGCACATACAAAACGAGTAGACGCCGCGGCCGGCGACCTGGGTCTTGATCGCGTAGGCCGCCGCTTCAAGGTCCGGGTGGCCGCAACGCTCGCCGAGCTGGATGGCGTCGATGAGGGCTTGCGGGTGTTCGCATCGAGCCCCGATGGCGAAGGGCTTTCGGTGCATAGGGACGCCGGCAGCGTGGAGCCACCCATAGACGTCTCGCGCGCTATGTCCGGTGGCCAGGATCACCGCCGCGCCGGTGAGCTCCTCACCATCGGCCAGCCGCACGCCAGCGACGTGGCCCCGTTCGGTGATGAGCAATCCGTCGGCGCGGGCTCCAAAGCGCAGCTCGCACCCTGCCTCGAGGAGGTAGGCGCGCAGGGCGTCGAGCACGCGAATGAGGCGGTTGGTGCCGATGTGGGGGTGGGCCTGGTACAGGATGTCCGGCTGCGCGCCAAAGGCCACGAGGTCTTCGTAGACCATGCGCACCAGCGGATCTCGCTTACGAGTGTAAAGCTTGCCGTCGCTGTAAGTCCCGGCGCCACCCTCGCCGTAGCACAGGTTGCTCTCGGCGTGGAGGTTGCCGCGGCGTCTGAGATCGACCACGTCCCGGTGGCGTTGCTTGAGCTGCTGTCCCCGGTCGAGCAGGACGCATGGCTGTCCGGCGGCCACGAACCGCAACGCGGCCCAGAGGCCGGCGGGGCCGGTGCCGACCACGATGGGGTCGCGGCCGGCCTGGCGCCGGCGCATCGCGGTGGGTGGCCGGCGCACCGGGAGCGCCTCCACCGGGATGACGTCGCCCTGGAGCCACACGTCGGCGCGCACGATCCGGCGGACCTGCCCGCGCCGCGCGTCGACGGAGAGGCGCCGGATCCGAAGCTCCGCGACCTGGCTCGCTGTCACCCCCAGCATCTCTGCGGCGCGTTGTCGCAGGTGGCTGTGGCTCTCGCCCAGCTCCCACGGGATGGCTTTGAGGTGGCGTGGCTCGGTGTTCACGTCAGACCGCGATCCCGAGCGCCGCGAAGACCTTTCGGCTCAGCTTCGACAACGGGAGCTGGTGCAATCCGTCAGGTTGACGCCAGGTGATGGCCGGATACCAAGATGGCTGCGGGTCTCCGACCACGTGGCGGACGTCATAGATCTCCAGGGTGAGGCGGCGGTGGCTGAAGACGTGCTCGACGCAGGCCCGGTGGGCGCCGATGTCGGTGCGCAGATCCAGCCGCTCGCGCCACGCTCGTGCTAGCGCGCTCTTTCGCGAGTCGCCTCTGGGCATGATCCCACCGGGGAGCTCCCACAAGCCTCCCAGGAGCGCGTCGTCCGGGCGCTGGGCCAACAGGATGGAGCCGTCGTGGCGCCGGTAGAGGCCCGCCACTTCGTGGGCTCTTTTTTGGGCGGCTTTTTTTCGTTTCAGCGGGTATCGAGACCAAGCGTCAAGCGCTCTGGCGGTGCACTCGGTGGCGATGGGGCAGGCGTCGCAGCGCGGCTGGCGCGGCGAGCAGACCAGGGCGCCGAGCTCCATCATCGCCTGGTTGTGCGACGACGGGTCTGCGCGGTCGAGGAGCGCGTCGGCGGCCGATTGAACGAGGCGCTGCCCTGCGCTGGTGTTGACCTCGGTCTCCAGAGCGAGGAGGCGCGCGATGACTCGGTTGACGTTGCCGTCCACGACGGCCGCTGGGTAGCCGCGACTGACGGAGGCGATGGCGTTGGCGGTGTAGGGCCCTATCCCTGGAAGCGCGCGTAGACCGTCGGGGGTGTCTGGCAACACGCCGCGGTGGTCGGTGACCACAGCTTTGGCCGCCGCGTGGAGGAAACGCGCCCGTCGATAGTATCCGAGGCCGGCCCATAGACCGAGCACGGCTTGCTCGTCCGCCGCGGCCAGGACGTAGACGTTCGGGAAGGCCTCGATGAAGCGGTCGAAGTAGGGCAGGACGGTGGCGACCTGCGTCTGCTGCAGCATGATCTCGGAGATCCAGACCCGATATGGCGTTGGATCTTCGCGCCAGGGAAGGCGTCGCCTGCGCAGGTGATACCAGGCGGCCAGCAGGTCGCGGATGACGGCGGCGTTTTCCACGTCCGGGATGTTCCAACATTGACAGCGGCTTGGCGAGTGCGCATGGTGTGCGCCGCTCGAAACCCGGTGGATCTGGAGGTGGACGAGATGCGTATCGTGATGGTTGCGGCGAGCTGCGTCGCGTTGATGGTGGCAGGGTGTAGTAAATCGGGGGATGCGCAGAC